>CACYBT010000112.1 GCA_902772715.1 uncultured Succinivibrio sp. | reverse complement strand
ATCCTAATTTGTGGCGTGAATCTTTTTCCAAAATCACATCCAATGTTGAAGAATGGCGACATTACTGTCGAAATTCTCTGAATAGATGGGTAAAATACTATAGTTATGATGCTAATTTTATTACATGGAAATCGATAATTGATAATATATAAAAGGTTAAAGGTTATTACTAATTTAATTTGATGTATGCAAAAAATATAGGAAGTGTTGTAAGGTTTAGTTTGCGTTGATATAGAATAGGAAATGTATTGACTCTCAATAATTTTTGAATATTTTTATGTGTGGTATAGCTTGTATTATAGATTTCAAAAACAAGGTGGACTCCAATTCAATATTGGAGATGGCAGATAAAATGTCGTTTAGAGGACCTGATGAAAAAGGCTCATTTGTTGATAATCATATAGGATTAGGTCATCGCCGGCTGTCTGTGATTGACGTTAAGTCTGGACAACAGCCGATGTCTATCAATGATGAGAATTATGTTATAGTGTATAACGGAGAAACTTATAATTTCTATGATGTTAGAGATAAACTTAAAAAAGAAGGAATATTTTTCAACACAGAATCAGATACAGAGGTGATTCTACAAGCATATCGATTTTGGGGCATTGGTAGATGCTTGGAAGAATTAGAAGGAATGTGGGCTTTCGCGATATATGATAGGATTCAGCAAAAAGTTTTTGTTGCTCGTGATAGATATGGAGAGAAACCTCTCTATTATCAGAGAGATAAAAATCGTTTTATCTTTGCCTCAGAGCTAAAAGCTTTTCAACCTAATAGCTCAAAATATAAGATAGACGAAACAGCACTAAATCTCTTCCTGTCTTTGTGCTATATTCCTGCTCCATATACTATTTATGAGGGTATTAGAAAAATGATGCCAGGGCATTATTTTGAGATTAATCTCAAAGACGGAAGTCTTGTTGATCACCAATATTATGATGTTAAGAATGAAATTGGCAACTCTATCAATGATATACAGTATGCATCAGATCGGATAAAAGACATACTCATTGATTCAGTTAAGAAACGTATGATTTCTGATGTGCCAATGGGGGCTTTTCTAAGCGGAGGAATAGATTCTAGTATAGTTTGTTGTTTGATGAGCAAATTATCTAAGGATCCTATCAATACGTTTTCAATCGGATTCCACGAAAAGGACTATGATGAAACTGAAAGGGCAAAAATAGTTGTTGACCATATTAACAGTAATCATACGCAATTTACATTGGATTACTCTGATGTGTTGAGTTTGTTGGATGATATTATTTTGTATTATGATGAACCATATGGTGATTCCTCAGCAATTCCATCCTATTATGTAGCAAAACTAGCAAAAGAAAAAGTATCTGTAGCCCTTACAGGTGATTGCGCAGATGAATTATTTGGGGGATATGAGAAGTATTTGGCGAATTATTATGTGGAGATATATAGAAAAGTACCTAAGCCAATCCGTAAGATTTTTGAATCAATGGTTTCTGCTTGTCCTGTAACTCCTTCAACCAATAATCTGTTGCGAAAAGTTAAGAAGGTGATTCGTAATTCCCAATTATCAGGCTTTGATTTGTATTATAGTATGATGACTTTAGGTTGCAATGATCATCAACGGAAGGAGCTTTTGGTGCAAGAAAAATATGTGAATGTGAAAGAGATCTATTCAAAGATGTGGAAATCGTTACCTGATGAGTTGTCATACCTTCAGAAAGAGCAGGTCATGGATATTAAAGGCGTTTTGGAAGGAGATATGTTCCCCAAGATGGATAGGGCATGTATGCATGTGTCTTTAGAAAACCGTGCACCATTTATTGATCGGAGGATTTTGAAATTGGCACTGAATTTAGCTGATGAGTTGAAAATCAATGGAAAAAAGAAAAAGGTACTTTTGAAAGAAGCTTTTAAGGACGTTTTACCAAAGGAGATATTGAACTTTAAGAAGTCTGGCTTTGGGGTGCCTGTAGATTATTGGTTGAAAAATGAATTAAGAGAAGAGATGTTGCGCCTCTTAAGTAAAGAGGCAATTGAGAAACAGGGACTATTTAATTATGATTATATCAACAAGATAGTTGAGGATCATCTGAATAATAAAGAGAATCACAAATCCCTTCTTTGGAATCTTTTTGTTTTCCAGAAGTGGTATACAGAAATATATAAATTTTAGAAAATGGCATATAATTATTTGAAATTCCCAAATGACTCATTATTTTTAGTCACTGGTGGAGCAGGTTTTATAGGCTCAAACCTTTGTGAGGCTATATTGAAACTTGGTTATAGGGTGCGATGCTTGGATGATTTGAGCACGGGAAAACAATCGAATGTGGATTTATTTAAGGATCATCCTAATTACGAGTTTTTAAAAGGTGACATAAAAGATGTCTATACATGTATGGCTGCTTGT
>CACYBT010000111.1 GCA_902772715.1 uncultured Succinivibrio sp. | reverse complement strand
TATCGCCAATGGGTATTCAAAATTTTTGTCAACTAAAGAACTTGAATTACTGCTTCTTGATAATGGCTTTAAGATAGTAGACATCTATGATGAATTAGGTGTTTCCAATTCTATGTTTGTATGTTCAAAACAACCATGATTTACAGTTTCAATATTACTGACTATGACTTCTGCGGTTTTGGCGGCATCAGCGCAGAAGAGTTTAATCGTGCGCTCAATGAAGGGACCAGTCTCGATTATTATGGAAAATGCCCAAAACCTAAGAAAATTCCCATGCTCATGGCACGTCGTCTCTCTGATGGTTCAAGAATGGCTGTAGATTTGGGGTTGATACTAAATGCACGAAATCAAGATATTGATGCTGTCGTTTATGCAAGCCGTTTTGGTGAAATTGAACACAATTATAAAATTCTCAAATCTCAGGCATCTGATGAAGAAGCCTCCCCTACTGATTTTTCCATGTCAGTACACAATTGTGCGGTTGGAAACTTTACTATTCTTAGTAAAAAGAGCATTACTTCAACCTCAATAAGTGCTGGTCATGATTCTTTTATGCAAGCCTTGTACGAAGCCTACCTGATGCTTATGGATGGGTATAGGAAAATTCTGCTGGTCGATTTTGAGGTAACTTTGCCTCCATTTTATAAAGATTATCTTCATGAAGAATACAATGATTATCCTTATGCAGTAGGACTTGTCATTGAGTCAGGAGATATGTTCAGGGCAACTTCAGAACCAAATTTAAGTTACGAAAATAATCAAGACCAAGCGCTTAGACAAAAGAAGGGAGAGCCTAAACTTGCCCCTTCATTACAATTCATGCACCTTATGATGAACAATGCCACGAAGATTACTCTAAAAGGCAGTTACCTTACATATATTTATAGCCGAGAGAAAGCATGCCAGTACTAGAAGTCATAGGTGGATTATATCGTATTCTGCTTGCTGCCATTTATTTTACTTTATTTGGAATTGGCGGAATGATTATTGCGCTTTTCATCAATATTCTGCATCTTGTATTCTGGAAGGTAGATCCCCTTATAAGACTTTCACGCCTCATTACTCGCTATTCATTCAAGATATATCTTAGAACCGGCTGTCTTCTTGGTATCTTTAAAATTGATATTCAAAACGCACAACCCCAGCAGTCTAAGCACGGCTGTATCTATATTGCCAATCATCCCAGTCTGCTTGATATAGTCATCATGGTGGCAACCATTCCACACTTGTCCTGCTATATGAAATCCTCTATTACTAAAAATTTCTTCATGCGTGCTGTTGTAAAGTGTAACCGTTATATCGCCGTTGACGGAGATACAGAAAAACTTCTACAGCAGTCAAAAATTCAATTGCAGAATGGAGATAATCTCATAATTTTTCCTGAAGGGACTAGAACCGCCGATGAAAATCACCTAAAATTTACGCACGGCTTTGCAAATATTGCACAGAAGGGATCTTATGTTATTACTCCTGTGGTCATTAGGTTCTGTGGTCGGGCTCTAAAAAAGAATACCCCTTGGTATTATGTGTATTATAAAAGGCTTACCTATCAGATCAGATTTTTAGATGATTTTAATACAATAGACTTCATGCATAAGCACTGTGATGTACCGGCATCTGCACTGTCACGTAAAATTTCATTTACACTTCAAGAAATTATAAAAGAACATTTAAAGGATTAAATATGGATGAGTTATACTCAGAAATCAAACAACTTATTATTGAATCATTAAATCTTGAGGATATGAGCATCAATGATATTGAAACCGAGGCTCCTCTTTTTGTTGACGGGTTAGGACTCGATTCCATTGACGCATTAGAGCTGGGTATGGCTTTAAAACAGAAGTACGGTGTAGTCTTTTCTTCTGATAATGAGGATATGAAAAAATGTTTCTATTCTGTAAAAACTCTAGCAGAATATATTGATGCCAATCGCCAGTAAATGAGAGCAGCATATGACCAAAGAAGAAATCTTTAATTCTCTTGTGAATAACCTTTCGGAAATGTTTGAAATTGACAGGCAGTCAATCTCCATGGAAAGTAATCTCTATGAGGATCTTGACTTAGACAGCATTGATGCCATAGATATTGTAGTTAAGATAAAAAAAGAACTAAAAATCGAACTGATGCCGGAGCAGTTCAAACAGGTACGTACAGTTGAAGATGTGGTAAACGTTATCTTTGACATTGTCAAAGACAGATAATGGAGTGATTGATCCTCTGTGGCCGAACAGCAATCTTCAATGTACAAAATAATCCTCACAAATGTTGTGGGAGTGATTATTTTAACTTATCCACTGCTTATTTACTGTGGTTTTAGGCTAAATTTCATTGCCTTTCTGCTGCCTTTTATTGTAATTATCTTTCTGTTGCGGCTTTTTCTTATCTCAAAGCATTTAAAAATTTTAGCCCTGCAGAGTATGCTTTTTACTCTATGCGCAGTGCTCCTTCTTACATTGTCATGTATCTTAAAATCACAGGAGCTGGCTCTTTATTATCCTGTATGTACCAATGTAATCCTCTTCATATTATTTTTTGGTTCATACTTTACAAAAGAGTCCTTTATAACCACGTTGGCAAAACTAAAAGATAAGAATTTATCTGAAAAAGCCATTAACTATACCAGAAAAGTAACACTGTTGTGGTCTTTTTTCTTTATCGTAAACGGCAGCATGGCGTTTTTCACCGTACTTTACGGCTCTTTAGAACTTTGGACCCTGTATAACGGCCTTATTTCCTATATTCTCATTGGAATTCTGTT
>CACYBT010000110.1 GCA_902772715.1 uncultured Succinivibrio sp. | reverse complement strand
TTGGCATATTTGCTGAAATATCCAGGACTACCTGCGGCATAAAAGGTTTTGCTCCGGTGGTAGGATTGTAGATTTCAAGAATATCAACAATTTCAGGGTAAACCAGTTTTTCACCATTTACCTCAGTGGTTTCAGGATCGTTTAACTTTTCGATAAAATTGTTTCCAAGCTCTGCAATGAATTCCTCTGTATAGCGATCCCGATCTTCAGACTGCGGAATATAATAGTTTAAGGTTGAAGCAATATTATCAGGACTCTTATCATGATACATATAGGCCTCAGGTGCCCCCTCGTGAAAAATAAGATCCCCTGAATACACCATAGAACAGAGTTTAATTGCCTGCATCATTAATTTCTTGGTGTTTACATCGGAATTATAGGTAAAGAATTTGAGCATGGAAGCAACAGCAGAAACTCCTCTAGTCTTAAGATCATAGAGGATCGATAAAGCCTCAGTCTGATCTTTGGAAATACCAAAACCATTTAGCATCATTAATGCATACAGAATACCACCGGTTGTATCTCCACAGTCATAGGCCTGTTTAAAGATATCGGCGGCAGCACTGGCAATCTTTTCAATATCATTAGTATGCGTTAAGGCATTTACACCTACGGCTGTCAATGCCGGACCATAATTTAATTTAGCGGCATTCTTCATGTAGCGGATCCCTTCTGCATATGAGGTTTTTTTGTGCTGACGCAGTCTAATAAGACCTAAAGAATAATTTGCCACCGGTTCATGCTTTTTGGCGGCATCTTCATAATAGCGCAAGGCTCCCTTATAATCACGACGCTGACCATATCCATACCACATCATTCCGGCAAGTCGGGTTTGAGCCTCGAGGATGCCGTTAGTTTTCGCATCTTGCCAGGATTTAACAGCGCTATTTGGTGAAATGTCATTAGCCTCACCAAGAAAATCAATATCTCCGCGATACAAAAGCGCATTGATTGAACCTAATTTCTGAGCCTCATCAATAATTCTGATATAATCTTGCTTGTTCATGCATAAAGGAATGGATTTCTCATACATGGATAAAAGCAGTTCATTTTTTACTTTTTCCTTCTCTTCCTCGCTGGCATCCTCCATATCCCGCATATAGTCCTTTAAGGATTCATTAAAATAAAAAATAGCAGAGCCTGCGCCCTGGGCGTTGCCATATCCTAACAAAGCAAGATAGCCCATGGTTTCATACGCACCGTAGATATCAGGATATTTGGCACATTGACGGCAATATTCAAGAGCCTTATTAAAATTTCCGGCTTTTGCAGAAAGCCAGGCTAAAAATGGGTAGGCTTCATAAGCATCAAGATATGTAGCCTTGAGCAAAAGCGATTGTGCTTTATGAAAGTTTCCATCCTCCATGGCTTTCATACCTGCTACTATAAAAGATTCACGGTTGGTCTGATTATAAGAAACATACCCATATACAATAAAACCTACACCACCGACCAGAAACATTACCGCAGCAAATACCATGCACAGCATTTTGTTACGCGAAAAAAAATCCTTGAGTCTGACCTTAAGGCCAGGCCCTTTTTCTTTCTTTTTCTTTTCTTTTTTCTTACTAGCCATATTTTTATATTAGTTTTATCTGTTCTGTTACAAGTTTAATCTTATTTTACTTAAGATTATTTGAAACCATCGGTATTCTAAAAAAAATTGCAATAATTTTTTTAGATAGTGGTGGAAGTCATAATTTAAATCTAGTCATCCTCCCCTGTTCCTGCTCCGACATCAGGGACTCTTACTTCCATATCTTTGTTAATCATAGCCACGTCACGTTCTAAGGTTATTAGTGCATTGCGGGAAGTGGCAGCCTCTTCACTAATTGGATTCTCATCCTTGGTATTAAGTGTAAGAGCATTAAACGGGATAATTTCGATGACCTCCTCACTTAAACCGTTATCAATATAGTATTTCTTCAATGCCTCTGCTCTTTCTTTGGCAAGATTTACATTATCCTCGGCTTTATGCATATCATAGGCATAGGCTCTAATTTTTACCTTGATAATGGAGTTATCATACTTTAGGTATTCTAACTGTTCCTTAAGACTGTTAAGAGAACGTGCGGTTAATTCCGAGGTGTGCAACTTAAAAACCAGCGGCATCATCTTAATATCATTGAAATTTACACGAATCAGTTGTTCTTGGCAGGAAAGATATTTCTTATAAGCCTCCTTAAAACCTAAAGGACTTAAAGATGGAATAATATTTTGTCCAGGAGCCACTCTTTTATCTGTATAGGGCATTAAAACCTGATTGCCATGATCAAGTTCACTTAGGATCTTCCAAGAAAGTGTTGGTCCGACATAAGGAATAAAGCCAGAATAGAGCTCTATTCTCCCTAAGAGTCGCTCGGTATTGATGGAATACCAGTCAGGCTTGGTAGCAATAAAGCGCATAGAGCCAGACTGTCCGATTCCAAGTTTAGGATGAATAGTAAGAGCCGTACGCAAATCACGTCCCCCATATGTCATAAAATTGGCAAAACCATAAGAGGGAATGTCAAAAATCAGCTTGCAGGAAATACGGCTATTTTCATTAGACCATAATTTTTTTGCTGCTTCAGGGTTCATCGGAGCATAATATCTAATCTGACTTAGGGCTGTGCTGCACAGTGATGTCGACAGTATCAACGTTCCTACTAAAAGTATTTTTTTCATATACAATCCCGCGCTGTTTACTATATAAATGCTAGAAAATTATAAGCAAACAATGTGCCAGCTATGCTACAGTCTTATAATTTTAAGGGAGTTTGACCGAATCAGGTACCATTTTTAGTGAAACAATATTGAATACCGCCTCATTTTTTGAAACTGAAGCAATCCTCCCCCAGATAAAATACCTGTGATTAGCATAGATTTCCGTCTGTAGTTTCTGGTCAATTAAGATAACATTTAAAACATCATGATTATCATCCATAAAGGAAAAACTGTTTTCATCTAATTTTTTGACAAAAAAACCACGTAAGAGCGCAAAATCACCTTCTCTGCCGTTTTCCATAAGTCCCTTTATGGTATTAGGCACATCTGAAGGGGGCAGATCTTTAGGTACACTCATGTTCTTATCGGCAAAAGGCTCAGGAGACTCTGTTAAATCCTTGGCAAAAGTATGAGAACAAATTCCAAAACATAGAATAAGAACAGGAAATATTGAGCCTAATTTTATAAAGATACTTGGGAAAAATTTTCGCATAAACATCTAATTCTGTTCAGGATATGGTTCAGGAAAGAATAAAAAAATACTGG
>CACYBT010000109.1 GCA_902772715.1 uncultured Succinivibrio sp. | reverse complement strand
TTGCCGTTCGCTTTAGTCTTGCCCTTTAAGGCCGACTTAGGGACTTTAACCCATTAGACTGCTCACATGCTGAGCGCACCAAAAAAAGGATCTAAGGTCCTTTTTTTGTTTAAGCAAAATTCCCATATTTTTGTGAATAAATCCGCTACATTCCATAGCTGTACATAAGACCCTGCGAGAGTTTGAGCCAACCATCTAAAGACACAAACAGCATCAGCTTAAACGGCAGCGAGATAGACATTGGCGACACCATCATCATACCCATTGCCAAAAGGATATTAGAAATAATAAGGTCAATCGCAACAAACGGCAGATAGAGCAAAAAACCTATCTGAAAAGCCTTGGTCAGTTCCGAGATCACAAAGGTTGGGACCACAAAAACCAGAGAATCCTCATCAATGGCATCTTTAAAATCTGCAGGCCATATTCTTTTTGCACCAGACACAAATGCCTTTGAAATTCGCTGATCAGAATTAGACTTGAGGAATTCCTTTAAGGGAGACAGCACCTTAGGGCCATTCTCTATAATATAGTTCATGCCGTAGTCCCCATTACGCGGAGGCAGTTTTTCAAACTCCTTGAAAGTTTGTGCACC
Organism: uncultured Succinivibrio sp.; assembly: GCA_902772715.1. GTDB lineage: Bacteria > Pseudomonadota > Gammaproteobacteria > Enterobacterales > Succinivibrionaceae > Succinivibrio. Next base: position 1,867 of record CACYBT010000109.1, on the reverse strand, counting down.
TACCGGAGCCATAATGAAAACTGTAAGGATCATGGCAAGTCCCGACAGAACCATTCCAGGAGGAACCTGCTGCACACCTAAAGCATTTCGCACTAAAGAGCAAACACATATAATCTTACAGTACGAGGTTACCATGGTAACAAAGAAAGGCAGACATCCGGTCAGCAGGACCAGAATCATAAAGTCTGTAGGATTTGCAATAGTTTCACCGAATAACATAGGTTATTCCTTTATTTCCATAATTTGCACCCCAATGTTGCTACCAAGATCGACGAGACGACCGGTGCCCACAGCACGGCCGTTGATTCTTATGGTTACGGGTGTCTGTTTAGAACAGGTAAGATTAATCACACTGCCTTGCTTTAAATTAGCAATTTCATCAAATTCAAGTTCGCGTCTTTCTAATTCAAAGAAAACCTCAAACTTAAGATCTTTTGTATTGATAGAGACGTCCGAATTTAACTCCGTCTCTGCATTATCAGCATTAATTTCATCTGTCATTTGTTCTTTTTCATCCTTATAAGAGCTAGCAGTGATACCTTTTAACACTGCTTTTGAAACCATATCATAATCAAAGACCAAAGCATTGGATTTGAGATTGCAGCGCAGTTCATTCTTAGCCAGGTAAAAATCATCAGGTAGCAACACATCTCCTGGTCTTAAATTCTGCAATTCAAGACCGTCTAAGATCACATGTCCCGCATCAAAATGCATTGATACAGGAAGTTTGCCTACAATTGACAGCGAGTTTTGCTTGTTCAAACTTTCAAGAGTATTGATGATCCCATCAGCGCCCTCACCGTAAAATGCTATACCGATATGAACAAACTTCTCATGATGTTTGAAACGCACAAAAATTTCGGTATCAGGAGCATACTCATCAGGAGGTTCACAAAAATTAGCATAGGCTCCAGTTACATTACGAAAAAGCTCAAGTTCATCTGCATAAGCAATTTCAATGGCAACTTCCAATAACTCCGGAGGAAGTGAATCAATTGGGACATCCTTTAAAATGTCATCCTCATCTAAATAATCATCCGCAAGAGGTCTTATTCTCACCACAGAACCGTTACAGTTACAGTAGCAGCTCCCTCTATTCAAAGGGTTGTCATCTTCCATAAAAGGCAAAAGACTAAAATCACTACTGTCTGGCAAAACCGCATTGATTAGATTGTAAACGCGAGCTTTGATGGGAGAGAACTTAGGAATTACATATGGAACTTGCTCTGACATTTTATTCATCATCCAGATTATTGAATCTATCGATTGGTCGTCTTAAATTTGCATACTCATCGTCAGGAGCACCATCATAACTTATTTCGATACGGAAGCTATTAACTTCATGCTGGTCCAAAGAATCCTTTAAAAATTCCTGAGTTTCCATCAGTTTCTTATACACATTCGGATCGGCAGAAACGATGTTCACAAAAAGCATGCCATTGATATCACGGGTAAGGGTAATGGAAGTATTAGGCAAAATATCCGAATTGAGATTAAGCATTACCTGATGGGCACCATCGAGACGATTGGTAGAAACTAAAATCTTGTCAGTCAGAGTCTGAGACAGATTTAAAAGTTCATCAGGACTGGTAGTCACAGGGGTCTCAGCAAGTTGCGATGTAGGAGACGCAGGCTGAGTGCTAAGATTCAATGAAGCAAGCATACTGCTTAAATCAGGCTGATTTTTTGCGGTATTTTTATTATCGCCTTTACCCTGCTGTTGTTGTGAATTTGGCTCAGGGTCGTTACTGTTGTCGTCCTGCATATACTTTTCAAAATTGCGGATTTTATCAGGACTCACGTTTTTGCTTGAAGTGGACACACTAGAAGAGTTTTCCATACCAGCAAAACTAGAAGCGCCATTGCC
>CACYBT010000108.1 GCA_902772715.1 uncultured Succinivibrio sp. | reverse complement strand
GCGCCGTTGCCAGATTTTTCAGAAAATTTGCGCATGGAGCGGAAAGACTGACAGTAGTGCAGAAGAGTCATTATCTCGTCATAGTTTGGATCATTTCCAATTTTTCCCATCAGGTTTACGCAGTCTGAGAGTTCATCGCTGCTACTGTCATTACACAGCAAAAATGCTGTGTTAGGGTGTTTGCCTAACAGCTCTTTATAGTTACACCCCTGTACTTCACCTATTACGCAATAATCTACGTTAGTGTTTTCAGAATCCAAATAGGAAATACAGTCCAAAGGCTCTCCACTCTGGCAGCTGAGCCCTAAAAAGGAGAAAATCGTTTCGAGAGAGGCTCGTTTCTGAGCGTCTGTTTCTAGGATAAGAAGGTTTCCTGCGAATTTCATAATGACCTCAATTATGTACGGTATTCTCTAGACATTAAATGTCAGAGAAGGTACAAAAACGTTGCTCCCCGCGTTTTGTTACCGTTTGTTGTTTTTTTGACGTTTTTTGAGAATAAAAAAATAAAAAAAACTATATTGTTACTGTGGTTATATGATAACGCGTAAGAGTGAAATGACAAAAAATTGACTTTTGACTGACATAAAAAATGTGAAGTATCTCAATTTTTTCTGTACTTTTGATTAAGTATCCAGACTTGTGAACTAACTGACTGATTTTTAGGTATAAACAGCTGGCATAGACTTTGCTTAATGTCTTCTAACTATGAAGTGTCGAATTTTTAACAGGTATGGAATATGGATGAGGGATCTTCGGTAAATTTACAGTCAAGTGTAGATCTGGGCCTTATTGGTGATCACCGTAATCTTGGCAAAATCAGAGCGTTAGGCCGTGGAGATAAGAAATCTCAGGCTCTAGCCTTAAAGGCTGCTGCTGAGCAGTTTCAGTCTATTCTCAATCAGTATTGGGTTGATGCCATGCGTAAATCAAACGACACTATCAATCCTGATTCTCCTTTGCATTCCAAATATTCCGGGTTTTTTGAGGATATGCTGGCTCAGCAGAATGTTGCCACCATGACCCAAAAAGGCGGTGTTAACAAAAATTCCATAACCTATCTGCTTACCAAACAGTTTGCAAAATCCCTAGGTGATGAAGGCAAGGAACTGTTAAAGGAGTTAGATAAGATGTCTGTCTCTGGTTCAACTGTCCATTTACGTGGAGCAAACGTGCCTAATATCAGCACCTTCACCAGTACAGCTGATAACCGTGTAGATAAAACTGCCAGCCTTAAGAATTTACGCAGAATGTATGAAGGTCTGCCTGCCCCTGAGAGTATGAAACAGTTTGCCTCACACGAGGAATTTGTTGAGAAGATGATGCCATATGCCTTAAAGGCTGTGGAAGGACTTGGTTTTAATCCGCTGGTTCTGGTGGCCCAGGCTGCGCTTGAGACCGGATGGGGCAAACATGTGCCAAAGGGCAATAACTATTATGGTATTAAGGCAAATTCGGCATGGAAGGGCGAGTCAGAAAAATTAAGTTCTCCAGAATTTGCCAATGGCAGGTTTGTAAACGAAGTCAGTGCCTTCAGAAAGTATGCTGATGTTTTAGAGAGTATGCAGGATTACATTTCCTTTATCCATGACAATCCACGTTACTCCAAAGCCGTAGGAAAATCCTATTCACCTGATGAGTATTTTGAAGAAATTCAACGGGCTGGATATGCTACCGATCCAGGGTATGCGGAAAAACTCAAAAATATTTCAAGGAAAATCGCATTTATGGCATACAAATAGCATGTAGGAATTTCAAGAGAGAAATTTGGCAATTTTTTGCCACAAAAGGGGTTTATAAAAATGAGTAGCGATCTAATCATAACAGGTAAAACTGGTGTCTTAAATCAGCAGAGGTTATTGAATTCAACATCGAACAATATCAATAACGTCAATACTGAAGGTTTTATCCGCAAAGAGACCCAGACCTATACTTCCTGTGTGGATTGGGGAGTAGGTGCTACTTATACCCGTCGTATATATGATCAGTACGTACAGCGTCAAATGTACGTCGATTCTGGTGCATACAATTATCATAAGGCCTTTGCTGAAGGATTGGATTCGGCTGATAAGCTTTTATCTGATGATGCTAACTCTCTTGCTAATGCCATGAGTGATTTTTTTGATGAGCTCTCCACGGCCGCAGCCTTACCAACATCATCTTCTAATCGTCAGGCGGTGCTGCAGGACTTAAAGAGTGTGCTGTACCGTTATCAGCAGGCTAATGAGAGTATCCGCAGTACCATTGATGATGTTAACGGACGAATTCACGACAATGTTACAAACATCAATTCGTTGACTGAGAGTATTGGCAAAATCAACAGACAGATCCATTCCATAAATATCGGTGAGAATGATGTGCAGGGAGAAGTTTTCCTGCAGATGTTGGATGAGCGTGATCGTCTTATCAATGAACTGTCTGAATATGTTAGCGTACAGGTGGTGGAACAGTCTAATGGCGACTATGAAGTGTATATGGATAATGGTATGCTTCTGGCAAATGGTGAAACTTACGCCAGCCTAACCGATAAAATTGATACCTTTGATGCAACTAAACGAGATATTTATTTATCCTATCGTTCAGTGGTTACCACAAGTCTTGATAAATCAAATATAGTACTTTCTGATGACAAAATCGGGGGCTCTTTAGGTGGCTATCTAAATGCAACGGATGAACTGCGTTACACTTTAAGAGAAATGGGCAAACTTATGGTAGCCTTTTCCGATGGTCTCAATGTGCAGAATCAGGCTGGATTTACCTTAGAAGATGTGGCAGGCAGCAGGATCGTTAAACTTGAAGATATAAATGCGGTTTGTGATAATCCTAATTATGCCATGACCACAAGCTTTATTGAAGGTCAGGGGACTAAAGTACAGGGTTATATATATGAAGTAGACTGTATTGGCGGACAGATGCACGTCTATACAATCGACTCTGAGAATAAGCGTACTGAGATTCCTGCTACCGAGCTTACCCTTGAAAGTGACGGACATACCATCACTTTAAATGATCATGGTATTCAGATGTACTTTAAAGAAAGGTATGATGATGCCACCATGCTAGGTAGTGGCTCTAGATTCAGAGTGCAGCCAACTTTTGATGCCTGTCTTGATGCAGAAATCCTGATCAATAAGCCTGAGGATTTTGCCTTTGCATCCGCAGTCAGAACTAAAACTGCATCAAATAATTACGGCAACGCAGTAATTTCTCTTGCTTCCTGTACTAATACTGGTCCAGGCTATGGTGTTTATATTGATGGCAATAGAAAACCTCAGTTTAATACCGATGCACCCAACAAGGTGGTATTTGATGGTACCAATTATGTGATTTTCGCAAATGATGGTACTCAATTAGGTTATACACCTGCTTCTACCGATGGTATCAAAATCTTTGCCAATGCCCTGGATGCTAGTGGTAATAAACTTTATCCGGACGGAAAGCCAGGATACGATATAAATATCACTGGTACGGTTAAAAAAGGTGATACCTTTACTGTGGAAATTAATAACGGTGGACAGGCGGATAACTCCAATGCTAATGCTTTAATTTCGTTACGCAAGTCTGCACTTGTCCGCGACACCGGATCATCGAAGGTTGTCACCTGTAACGAAGGATATGCCAATATACTGGCACACTTAGGCTCTGTGTCCTCGTCGGCATTGTCAAACGGTGAGGCTGCCAAAACCAAATATGATCAGACCGTTGCCATGTACGAGTCCAAGTCTGGTGTAAATTTAGATGAAGAGGCGGCAAATCTTCTGATGTTCCAGCAGTCTTATCAGGCCTGTGCCAAGATTATTGAAGCCTCACAGACCATTTTTAACGCTCTTATTCAGGCTTTTTAGTGGAGGTTAGATAAATGAGAATTTCAACCACCATGCAGTTCACCAACAGTTTGAAATATATACAGAATTCAAACAGTAAGGTTGATGAGACTTCCATTAGATACAATACTGGATATAAATTCCAGAAAGCCGGAGAAGATCCTTCGGGCATGGCTAGCAAGATTAAATATGAGGGAGCTATTGCTGCCTATACTCAGTACAATGAGGATGGTGCTATTGCCAATAATGCTCTTTCTGAAGAGGAAACTGCCATTGCCTCCATGTGGGATACCCTCTCGAGCATCAATACAAGATTACAGCAGTGTATCAATGGTTCCAACGATGCGTCGAGTTTAAAGGCTTTGTCATCAGAAATTCAGCAGTTGCGTGATCATTTGTTTGATCTTATGAATACTCAGAATACTGATGGGGAATATATTTTTTCCGGTGCCCAAAGTGATGTCCCAACCTATGAGATTGATTCCTTAGGTCATTATGTATGTAAGGCCGATGGCGCCACACGTGGGGTGGTGGTGGCTCCTAATGTGACTGTTCAGGTCTCAGATTCAGGACTCGATATTTTTGAAAACTGCAAGACTGCATATTCTTTTACTGCAACTCCTGGAGCAACCGCAAGCGGGCTACTAAGTTCCGAAGTTTCAAACTATGGCAATTTTTCTGATCTATTCGAAAAATACTATGAAAACGGGGCAAACAATAAGGTTTATCTAAGACTGGACAACAGTCAGGTTCCTACTACTTATGAATTAGCAGACAGTGATACAGGCGGAAATGTCCTGGCTAGAGGTGAAATTGATCTGACGACTTCGGTACCTAAGATTGAGGTTAATGGCATGAAATTTGCTTTTGATACAGAAACACCAAGTGGTACCATTGCTATCGAGTTGGATCCTCCAAAAACTGACAATATGCTCAATATTTTGACGCAAATAGTCAAGGATATTAATAGTGATACGCTTACTACTACTGAGAAAGTGGCAAAAATTACCAAGTGTGAGGAAGATGTCAATATTGCTTTATTGCATTATGACAGTTACCGCGGACTTATTGGTGCAAGACAGAATGCCATTGAAAATGTTATGAATTCAAATGAATCAATTTCAGATATTAAAAAGTCTTCTAAGGCTGAGATTTCAGAGATAGATGCATTTGAGGCTGCCTCTGATCTGGTGAGGGCACAGAATCAATTATCTGTGTCACGTCAAATTTATTCAATGGTAAACAAGCAATCTTTGTTTGATTATATATAATTAAAATATAGTGAGGAAGAGAAAATGATGAACGTTAATAATGTATCAGGAGTTAGTGCTTTTACTCAAAAAAGCGCCATGGTTAAAGATCAGAATGTGACACTGCCACAGAAGACCGCTCAGCATAGCAGCGCTTCGGTTGTCAATCTGCAGTCTGGTATCCAAAATGCTGAAGAAAAAAGTTCTATCAAGGTAGATGCCGGCAATGCCAAAAGTATGGTTGCTGATATCGCCTCGATGCTGACCAGATCCAATGGTGGAGTGCAGTCCAATATCAGTGCTTTTGATGCGGCTGCACTTTTAGCCTAGGATAATCCTCTCATAGTATCAGCGCCCTACCCCTATCTCTCTTATAACGCTGATACTATTTTTTTATGCTGGTTTATCTTGATGTCTTTTATGTTCCTGTCTCTAAAATTAATGTGATCTAGTTAACATATTTAGAAGCGTTAATTTATCATTTGCCTCTATAAATAAATATCTTTTTGTTTTTCAATAAAATTAAAAAAAAAAAAACTTAAAAAAAATTTAAAGTTATTTATAAAAATTGCCGATAATGAATACAAAGGGTATTGTATAGTTATTTTTAGAGAGAGATATGCTTCCTTGTATTTGGGGGGAGGGCGCTATGACTGACATTACTATTAAAACTTCATCTACGCTTAGTAATGTGGCGATGAATTTCGATGATCTAGATAAAGACAACAAGATTAAGTCTTCAACTCGTAATGAGATGTCGCGTGCTATAGAACAGACTGCACGTGATGAATCGAGCAATTTCAATGCTGCCAATAAATCCGCAACTGATGCTCTAGGGAAAGAAGAAGAGCAGAAGACCACTGCTGAGAAGACTAAAAATCAGGAAAAGAAAATCTCAAAGGCACTGCAAGAGCGTAATGAGAAGCTTGCACAGGAGCGTATGTACGCTCTTAATAAGCAGAATATTGGTCTTAATTTCAGCATTGATAAAGAATCCGAAGATACTATTGTAAAGGTAACAGATAGGAATACTGACAAATTGGTGCGTCAGATCCCTTCGGAAGAATTTTTGGAATTTGCACAAAAACTCGCTGAAATGCGTGAGCAGAATCAGGCAACTCCTGAGAACGCAAAAGCAGAAGCCATTGGACTTTTGTTTGATGAAAAAGTTTGAACCGGATCTCTCTTGAAATAGCGCTCAAAACCGTCCTTTACTGGGCGGTTTTTTTTAGAAATTTATGATTTATCCCTTAACTTTTTTGCACAAATGACGTTAATATAGATAGATAATGTTCCATTTTATGATTGCAGGAGATCATATGTACGGAAGAAATCTGAAGGCCTATAAGAAAACTAATATAGAGGCTGAGCTGGCGGTGGCAGATCCGCATCGTATCATTCAGATGCTGTATGAAGGCTTAATTGAGAGGCTTTCTCAGGCAAAAGGTGCGATCATTCGCAATGATTTTGAATACAAGGCCAATCGTATTTCAAAAGCGATGGGAATTATTAATGGTCTGCAGAATTTTCTTGATAAGAAGGCAGATCCTGAGCTTTATGAAAGACTGTATGCATTGTATGGGTATATGCTAGAACTTTTGAATCAGGCACAGGTGTCAATGAAACCTGAACCTATTGATGAGTGTATCAATCTGGTTATTCCCATTAAACAGGCATGGGATCAGATCCCGCTTGATGTTAAAGAAAAAGTAAATGCTAAAATTATGAACAAATAAAAAAAACCGCTGTTTGCGGTTTTTTTTAAAACTTCAAAAAAGACACATTTGTGCCTTTTTTTAAATTGTCTGTACAGACATGGTATTGGTAATACCAGATGGTACAAGGGCTCCATTTACCATAATGATCTTATCTCCAAGTTTAGCAAGCCCCAACTGCATAGCAAGCTTCTTACCTAGTGAGAAGAATTCATCTGTTGAATTGATGCGGTTTACAATCTTAGGAATTACACCACGGGTTACACATAACTGACGTGCAGTTTTAGCATTTGGAGTTAGTGCTAAAATTAAAGCCTTAGGATTGAATTTGCGGATCGCACGTGCAGAATTTCCATGTTCTGTGGCTACTACAATTACAGGAACACCCAAACTATCTGAGGCCTCAACAGCAGCAAGACAGGCTGAATCTGTTACAGTAGGAGCAGGTTTAACTACGCGACGGATTTCATCGGCGAACTGCAGACAGTAAGCATCAGTTCTCTCGCAGATGGTATTCATGGTATTTACAGCCTCACGAGGATATTTACCCTTTGCTGATTCACCTGATAGCATTACAGCGTCTGTACCGTCTAAAATTGCGTTGGTAACGTCACCAGCCTCAGCACGTGTAGGACGTGGATTTTTTATCATGGAATCAAGCATCTGAGTTGCAGTGATGACTGGCTTACCTGCTTCATTACATCTTCTAATGATGTGTTTTTGAGCAAAAATAACTTCCTGGGCAGGAATTTCCACACCCATGTCACCACGGGCCACCATGATTCCGTCACATACTTCAAGGATCTCTTCAAAGTTATCAAGACCTTCCTGATTTTCAATTTTACAGATGATCTTGATATCACTACCGCCATTGGCATTGAGGAAGTTTCTGATTTCAAGAACATCTTCCTTGGTTCTGGTGAAGGAGGCGGCAATGAAGTCCACGTCTCTTTCAATACCGAATTTAAGATCCCCACGATCCTTTTCTGATAAGAACGGCATGGATATATGAGTGTTAGGCAGGTTTACACCTTTGTGTTCGCCTAACTGTCCGTTATTCATTACTTCGCATTCTACATCTTTACCCAAAAAGCCTTTGACTTTAAGTCCAATCAGACCGTCATCCAAAAGGACAGTTGAGCCAATCTTCAAATCCTTGGCAAGATCAGGGTAGCTTACACTGACTTTTTCTTTGTTGCCAATAAAGTCAGGATCGGCAGTTAAAACAAGTTTATCACCAGTGGATAACTCTACGTCCTGACCGTTCTCTAACTTACCGGTTCTGATTTCAGGACCTTTAGTATCTAAAAGAACGGCGAAAACTTCACCGGTTTCCTGCATAATGGAATTGATATTGGTAATACGTCCACCGTGTTCCTCGAAGTCACCATGTGAAAAATTCAAACGCATCACATTCATGCCTGAATTTAAGAGAGTTTCCATGACTTCACGCTTTTCGGACTTTGGTCCGATGGTACATACCATTTTTGTTTTCTTCATATTAAGATCCTTGAGATAAAGATTAACTTAATGCTATCCAACACAATTTCTAGGAGACAAAACAATTGAGGAGAACAGCAGGGTTATAAAAAATAATTCTGTTTAAGTCTATGGAATATTATTCCTTTCCAAAGATAATCTGATTTCATTATAAGAAATATGTTTTATAAATTCAGTGAATTATATCAGAATTATGTATTTTTTATTGCTGTTTAAGGCAATATTTAACACGTTAAGTGGTATAGGGGATCAATGGTCAGATTTTTGTCAAAATAAAACCGGGCTGATGCCCGGTTTTAGATTAGAGTTATATGTCATTTAAAACAGTTTGACGTAGATTAGTAACTGAATTCCTAATGACATAAATGAAATTGCTGCTGCGGTACCGTAGGCAATGTACCAGGTGAGCTTGGAATGAATGCCAAAATCATGGCTGGAGTGGTGCATTCTGTGCAGAGCGTAAAACGTTAGCAGGAATACAGTACCAAAGACCATTAGGCTTAGCAGCCAGTTTGAAAAAATGGTGGTTACCTGTGAGAAATTCAAAAGGCATGAAGTAGGATCAGATGAAGTGATACCTGCAATAATCATAATGAGTACAATTACAGGTAAAACAATTGAGGCTACCATACCGCCGGCACCAAACATTAACCAGTACATTGGCTCATCGGAGCGAGTTGGAAGAAATTGACGCATTGTAATTCTCCTTATACGGTTAAGAAAGCAACAACAAGGATGAAAACAGTGGTTCCTGCCAGGGCAGCATATAAACCACTCTTAACCACCCACTCTGGCAATAACTCTGTGGAATTCTTGTTCATAAAGACGCGAACTGCCTTTGGCATCAGAGAGAACCAGGTAATAGCATGATAGATCTGAGAAATCAGTACTACAACATTCAAAAGAATGATGAGAGGATTTCCAAGAAAGTTTTGTAGATACCAAATATATGGAGCAGCAGCCTCGGCAGGAGTCAGGGGACTGATACTGCATAAACCTATCATGAAGATGCCAAGTACAATTTCAAGTACGGCAAACAGTGCTAAAACAGCAGTGCCTTCACGCACCATATACATGATGTAGAAAGGATTTTCTGTCCACCAAGTCATCTTTTTGACTGGAGGATTATAAGGCTTACGATATGATTTTACTTCGCTCATTTTATTAATGCTCCGGTTTAATCATGTTAAAGACATAGTCGGTTGCACTCATCTTCTTGCCTAACTGAATAGCGGAAGATGGATCTACATGTTTTGGACATACTTCTGAGCAGTAACCAACGAAAGTACAACTCCATACACCTTCTTCGGCATTCAGGAATGGAGCTCTCAGTTTGGCACCGGCATCACGGTTATCAGTATTATAACGATACAGCAATGTCAGAGCGGCAGGTCCTATGAACTTAGGATTTAGCTTGTACTGAGGGCATGCAGCATAACAGCATCCACAGTTAATACACTGAGCAAACTGTAAATAGGCTTCCATCTGAGTTGGAGTCTGTTTGAAGTTTTTGTTAAGAGGCATATTGGCATTCTTAGCATCAGGAATAATGTAAGGCTTGATACGCTCAATCTTCTCGATAAGATCGCTTAAGTCTACAACCAGATCTCTTTCAATTGGGAAGTTGGCAAGTGGTTCGATTTTCATATCCTTGCCTTCATAGTCACGTAAGAACGTCTTACATGCCAGATGAGGAACACCGTTTACCATCATACCACAAGAACCACAGACGGCCATACGGCAGGACCAGCGGAATGAAAGTGAAGGCTCATAATTATCCTTAATGTAGAATAAAGCCTCAAGTACAGAGGTTTCCTGATGATATGGAACGTCAAAGGTCTGTTCCCAAGGTTCCTTATCCTGTTCTGGACGGTAGCGGAGAACAGTAATTTTCATTGTTTTTTGAGCTTCCATTATTTAGCCTCCTTTGCTGCCTTTCTTGCCTTTTCTGCGGCATCTGCTTCTGCACCGTATACACGTTTTGCAGGCTGGAAGGTTGTAATCTTAACATCACTGTAGTCGATGCGAGGCTCATCACCATCTTTGTTCTTAAAGGCTAAGGAATGCTTCAAGAAGTTTACGTCATCACGATTCTTGTAGGCTCCGTTTTTGCCATCAAGACGCTGATGTGAACCACGTGACTCCTTACGGTTAATAGCAGAATGTACCATACACTGAGCAACATCTAAGGTATAACCTAATTCAATGAGGTTCATCCATTCGGTGTTAAAGACACGACCGCGGTCAGTAAGACCGACATTGACTACACGTTTTTGTAAATCTTTTAAGACATCGATGGTCTTCTTCATGGACTCTTCTTCACGGTAGATACCTACGCCTTCTTCCATAGATTCACCCATCTCGCGACGAATCTTGGACATGGATTCGGTGCCTTTGACGTCAAATAATGCCAATGCGCGTTTTTCAGCAGCCTCAGCCTGACGAGCCAATTCTGCAGAATCATAATCTTTAATGGCATGAGCACGTTCAACCATGGCGTCACCACCAATCTTACCAAAGACAATAGTCTCCACAAGAGAGTTGGAACCCAAACGGTTAGCGCCGTGAATGCCTACAGATGCGCATTCACCGCCGGCATAAAGTCCAGGCATACGCGTTGCAGTATTGCCGTCGGTCTCGATACCACCCATGGTGTAATGTACAACTGGACGTACTGGAACAGGAGCCTTTACTGGATCAACACCTGAGTAGGTCATAGCCAGTTCACAGATGAGAGGTAAACGCTCATGCAGATATTTTTCACCTAAATGAGTCAGATCAAGATGTACAGCCTCACCTAATGGATATTTGATAGTACGACCTTTCTTTGATTCGTTCCAGAATGCTTGTGACAGACGGTCTCTTGGACCTAATTCCATGTATTTGTTCTGTGGCTTGCCGACAGGAGTTTCAGGACCTAAGCCGTAATCCTGCAGATAACGATATCCGTCTTTATTGTAAAGCACACCACCTTCACCACGACAGCCCTCGGTCATAAGAAGACCACAACCTAAAAGTCCGGTTGGATGGTACTGCACAAATTCCATATCACGAAGTGGAACACCATGACGATATGCCAAAGCCATGCCGTCACCGGTTACGATACCGCCGTTTGTATTAAAGAGATAGCAACGTCCTGCACCGCCAGTGGCTAAAAATACAGCCTTGGCATTAATCTGACGGAACACACCGTTCTGCAGGTCGTAGCAGACAACACCTTTACACTCTCCATTTTCTTCAAGGAGGTCAAGTACAAAATGCTCGTCAAAACGATGAATGGAAGGGAACTGCACAGATGTCTGATACAGTGTATGAAGCATGTGGAAACCTGATTTATCGGCAGCAAACCAAGTACGAGGAACTTTCATTCCTCCAAAACGGCGAACGTTAACGTTGCCATCTGGTTTACGGCTCCAAGGACATCCCCAGTGCTCTAATTGATATAACTCTTCTGGAGCCTGATGAACGAATTTCTCAACCACATCCTGTTCACACAGCCAGTCACCACCGGCAACGGTATCTTCAAAATGTTTTTGGTATGAATCATCGTCTCTAACGACGCCAGCAGCGCCACCTTCTGCAGCAACAGTATGGGAACGCATTGGATAAACTTTAGAAATGAGTGCAACTTTCAGTTTTGGATCTGCCTGTGCAACTGCAATGGCAGCGCGAAGACCAGTACCACCTGCACCCACGATCGCAACATCAGCTTGATATTTTTCCACGTGAATCTCCTAATTACCTAGAGGCCATGTATCAGCTAAAATAATATGGAATTTTGTTTATTGATACTCGCCAAGGATAGCAAGCAAAAAACATTATAATTATAACTGTATTTTGAATATTATTGAAATTTTAAAATGTCTGTTTTAACTAGTTCTTTGATCTTTAAAAGAAAAATATTTCCAGTATTTTGGAATTTTATCTAAAATCATTGTGTTATCACACTTTATTAAGATTTTTTTTGTGTGGTGTGTCAAATAAGCATTTTTCTACCCATGTAAACAGGAACACCTGATGCGATATCGTTGTTAAGCATAGCGCTATTTTTTTTACAGATGCAGATGACGGTACTACCATATTTGAAATAACCGATTTCTTCACCTTTTTGGAAACGGATATTTTCGTTATCATAATTTTTGATAAGGAACTCTTTTCTAACACAGTCTCCATCCCAGGTGGTATGAATAGAACCGACCAGGGCTGCGCCTACCATGATAATACAGAATTCTCCGATGGCTGTTTCAAAAATTGCAACAAGACGTTCATTGGTGGTGTACAGATCGGAGATATTTCTGATATTTCTCTGTCCTACAGGAAATAGTCTTCCCGGTATATGAATTGTTTTTTTTAGTGTACCGTCAATGGGCATGTGAATACGATGATAATTGGCAGGAGAGAGGTAAATACAAGAATAAATGCCGCTATCAAAAATATGAGCGTCTTTTGGATCACCACCCAGTAAACTTTTGAGTGAATAATCTATTCCTTTGGCCTGGATTAGCCTACCTGCGGTAATCGATCCTGCCTGACCTATTGTGCCATCTGTTGGAAATACAGCGGTACAATCGGTGTCTATGGGTCTTGCTCCTTCTTTTAACTTGCGAATAAAAAAATCATTGAATGTCTCATATGAATTAATATCACTGTTTGCGACTTCATCGAGGTTAATCTTGAAGGTTGATATAAAGTTTTTTATAAGAAACTGTGTAAATTTACCCAGTTTTGCATCAGTTAGTTTTGCTGAAAGCCTAGATAGCCCCACAAAAGGTGTGGCATATTCGATGCTCTTTAGCATAAGAGAAGTAAGTGACATGATGATCCTATCTAATCTGTAAAATTGTTAAGTGCAATGGGAATGCAGTCTGTCAGAAGTAGCAGAGAAATCAGCATTTCTTGTATAACCATATGCTTGATTTTATTCTTAAATCTTAATTTGACCGTATGAAAATATATGTTCAATGTTAAGATATCATTGGAATTCTAACAAAAATTGTCCGTGATAAAAAGTTAAGACCTAATGGCAGATGGTTACTGAGAATATGGCAAAAATTATATACAACTTTCCCAAACATATAGATCTATACAATTTTATTTAGTAACTAACTGATTCTCTTCAGAATTATCTATTTTTATTCTTAG
>CACYBT010000107.1 GCA_902772715.1 uncultured Succinivibrio sp. | reverse complement strand
TACAGCCTATATTTTATGTTGTCATCAATATAATAAGAAAATTAATTTTGAGGTTAAATTTCCTAATTTCTCTAAAGACTGTGAACTGTAACAATTTATAACAAAG
This sequence comes from uncultured Succinivibrio sp., assembly GCA_902772715.1. Lineage (GTDB taxonomy): Bacteria > Pseudomonadota > Gammaproteobacteria > Enterobacterales > Succinivibrionaceae > Succinivibrio. The sequence continues at coordinate 6,083 of CACYBT010000107.1, read as the reverse complement.
GTGGTGATCTTGAAATAATTATGTGATACATAAGCATGCGTGTTTGGTTGGTCTGTTGCTTTGTGGAAATTGTTAGCAGACCAACTCCTCCGAATATCTTCAAAATTTCATCGCATTTAAATCCTTTTTTTCCAAAATTTCAAATAAAATCTAGCGCATCAATCAGGGGATTTTTTCCCAACTACAATAATAATAAATATATAAACTGGATATTTTTGCTTAACAGAAGGGGTGCAGGTTTTGGAACGTGTATCAAGAGTTTGTTTACACTTGATTCACGATTGAGTTTATGACTGTGTAAAGAGTTTGTTTAATTATGTGCGAGAATTAAGATAATATCCAGTTAGGATATAAAACTTACGTATAGTGGCTTTCGTTGTGAGCATGGAAATGCCTTTTGTGTGAAAGCCAGAATAAGAACCTCTAAGCAGTGTTACTTACCAATACCGTCGGACTTACGAAGTTTAAGCCTGTAAAAATGGGAAGTAAGCACTTCTCCTCAGGTGGTTTAAGACGTAACAGCTGCCAATGAAAGATCTTAAAGCAGCAAGCTCTGAACTTTAGTTCTGTGCTCAATTCTGGTTTTGAGTGTTTTCGTAAATTAGCTTGAATCTAATGGCCTGATTGTAATTGCCAAAACCTTTGCCAAAGAGGGTGCAGCCACCTGGATTTAAGGCATCTGCATGTACGGCAAAACGAAATTTTAATTCAGATTTATTATCTATATGCAAATCATCAATTTTCAGATGTGAAATCATACGACCATCGATATAAGTACCTAATTCGTTAATAATTAGCAGTTTTAGCAATCCGTACTGATTCCAGTTCAATTCCCACCATAATGGTGTATAACGCCCACGGATATTGCCATAATCGCCAGGACTGGTCCAAGAGCCTAACTCAATCCCGTTTAGGCTAAAAGTTATATCTGATGGCCAGTTTTCAGCACTGCCTGGAGCCTCTGAAGATATTTCAAATGATAACTGCAGTTCGGTTACCTTCTGATCTGGTTTTAGATAATTGGGCAGACGATATTCTATATATCCTGTGGTAAACCACAGGATCGATGCATCAAAACGTTTAGGATCATCAAAAAAGGCTGGATTATCCACCTGTCCTATGATTTCTTGTGATGTAGCGACTCCGCAGGTAGGAGTAATAGAGTAGTCGCTGTATTGACCAATGGGTATTTCTGTACTGTAGACCTTTTGAGGGTGAAACTGCCGTTGAAAGTCAAGAAGATACCATCGTTCAGTCATGAAACATCCCTTGCGGCCTTCAGTTCCGTTTCCTGAACCAATGTCAACTATTCCGGCGTCGGCAAGAATTTTTATATTCTGGGTTATGGCAGCGCGGCTAACATTGAAAACATTTGACAGAGTCATGGAACAGACTCCAGGATGATTGGCGATATATTGCAACAAATCAACACGTAATTTTGAATTAATGGCTTTAGCAAAGAGCGAAAGTTCCTCACGGGTGAACAGTTCTCGCATTTAAACAATCCTTACACGTTTTTCTGTTTTTAATTTTATATTTAAGTATTTTCTTAATTAGTATATCACATTCGTAAATTTCAATAATAGGATTTAGGCGAATATAATTTAGCTATTTGTTTGCGGATGTTTTCTGATTAAAATAATAATATAAAATATTGAATATATTATCAACTTTCTTTAATTATTATGTATTTTTAAGAAACTTCTAAATTTGGAAGTGAAACTATTGAATACCTGTTTTCACACTCCGCAGGAGTTTTGGTTTGTAGCCCTTGCTATCTTACGGCATATTGACGGTAATTATCTCCCACTTTTGTCTTTCATCCCCTGATTTAAAACAAGGGCTTTTGTACAATTATGGGTATGTATAATGTGCTGCTGGTATTAACTTTAGGTCTTGTTTTGTTTTTCTACTTATTGTCTTTAAGTCTTTTTTCCAAATTAGCAAGCGGTATTTCTATGCAGTGATGGGTAATTACTGCCAGGAGGAAGATTGCTGACAGAATAAGCACTATGGTCAGATATGGATGTTCTAGTGCTAATGGAAGATGAGGCAGATCAAAATTATCTTTTAGAAATCGGATAATGAGGGTGTGGACGAGGAAAACTGCATAGGAGTAACTGCCTAGGACAATTGAGATTTGATGGTTTAAAAGCCGTGAAATCACTCCTTTATTGCATAAAAACAGCCAGAAAAGAGTAATAAATGCAATTTGTAGTGATGGACCGCCTATAGCAAGGCGGGTGAGATCGGGAAACCAGGTTACAGCCGTAAGTGAAGCAATCTGTTCTGGTGGGACTGTTAATCCATGTGGAGAAGGAATGCCGGTTGAACCTGCATAAAGACTGATAATGATGGTTGTAAAAAGAATCATTTCAAGAAGGCTGTGAATTATTGAAATACTTTGTGAAGCCCCTTTTTCATGAGTTGTTTGATAGGCTTTCCATAATTCGCAAATAAGATAACCAAAACCTATGAAGGCAAAGGCTCTTACCAGAGGGTATATAAAAGGGACTATGATATACACCTGTCTTTGATACATAAAGAAATTAACAAAGGCAATGATTCCAATTACCAGTGTGGCGTAGGCATGAGGCAGCACCTTTAATATGCAGAAATAGACGACTGAGACGAAAAATAGGACATTGACAAACCATGCTACATATAAGATGGTTGCATCAGGTCCGAAATGATGAGTGTTCCAATCGAGAAGCAGTAAGGCATTGTAGATATTTACCGAAAGAGGGTACTGCATAACATCAAAACCGGTCATGGCATACCCTAAAATGGTCAGAACAATGATAAAAGGGGAGAGGCGTAGCCATTTTTTTATAGCAAATTTTAAAACCTGCATGTGAGTGTCATACTTGTAAAACAGAAAAAAACCTGAGATTACAAAAAACATCTCGACAGCCTGCCATCCTGCAGTCCATGGGACAAGAAAAGAAAACTCTGGAAGAGAATTTAGGTTTAGGTAAGGTATATGAACGCCTACCACTGCAAAAATTAGCAGAAAGCGTAAAAATTCAATATTTTTAAATGACCTTTGAGAGTATTTATGCATAACTATATGTATTTAGAAATAAATAAAAGAGTTTAGTCCCAAGGATCGCCGTGATAGGTGCGGTTACGAGGCTGAGACTTTCGTTTTTTAATATATTCTGTTTCTTGATTGGTATCAAAAAAATTGAAACTTGGTTTTTTGTCCAAAACAGGTTGAACATTCTCGTTAGGATCAATGTAATTGGTGCCTGTTCCAAGATTCAGACTTTCGGATGCCACTTCATTGGCCTTTTGCATTGCCTCGTTCTGCTCTTCTTTGAGAACCTGCTGCTGATTACCGTAGGTGTTGCTATCGATTGGTCTCATGGTTTCATCAGCAAATATTTCTAATTTCATATTTTCACGAAGAATTTTTGCGTTATCAGTAATTTTTTTGGCAACAGGTTCAAATTTGGCAATTTCTTCCTGCTGTCTTAAGAACTGTGCGTTGTCAGTGATGCGCTTTAGAGCAGACGTAAGGGCCTTAGGCTTATTACTTAAGGCTTTGGGCATCGCACCTTTGCCAATACTTAAAGGCTCGCCAAGATAGGTTGGCTGTGTCTTGAAAATATATACGTTCAAGGTGCATTTGATTCTAGCCAGAATTTCACGAATGTTGATTTTTGAGAAAAACCCGAAGTCTGGACTTAAAGCATTAAAACCTACTGCCGAAAGACCATTGTTTTCTGCAATAAAGAGCGCCCTTTCGTTCTGAAAGTCCTGAGAAATTATGGTAATGCGCTCTTGTAAAAATACCTTGCGGGCTCGAATTACAGAATCTAATGTGGAAAAACCAGCATAATCAGAAACAATTCTGTCTGTAGGTACTCCGGCCTTGATAAGAGCTCTGGTCATCTGACGCGGTTCGTTATAGGATTTCTCGCGATTGTCTCCTGATACCAGAATATAGTCAATTTTACCGGCCTTAAACAGCTGAGATGCTGCCATGATGCGATAGGTAAAAAATTCGTTGGGTTCTCCGTTGGCATTTAAAGAAGATGTCCCCAGCAGCAGACCCACTCGATTGTAAGGTATTTTGTCAATGCTTTCATAAGTTTTGAAGGCATAGGAGGATATTCGAAAACAGCCTAAGATTAGGAAGAGCACCCCAAGCACAACGGCCAGCATGGTAAGATAGCAGACCGTTTTTAAAAACGAAGATATGTCTGAAGAAAAAATCTCTTCTGTTTCGCCCTTATATGTCATCAAAGCCCACCTTATTTTTAGTGATTCGCTATATCCTAGAATTGCTGCACTATACGGTGCTTATGAAAAGCAACGAAAAATTATAGTACATGTTTAACAAAAGCCAGTACACTTATTTTTTCATATAATTTTTTAAGATGATCCGCTTTTGTGACTTTAACAGGAACTGTATAGGAAATGTAATTACCGTTACGACTTGGTCTTGGGGCAGCGGTAATCTCCTGCATACCGTTTTCCTCAATGCTATCTATAACCTCCTTGAGTTTCAAAAGAGGTTCGGATTCATTTTTGGTAACAATAATTCTAAAGTCCACAATATTTGGAAACTTCATGAGTTCCTGTAGTTTTTGGTAACTGTCGGTCATTTCTCCTTGGTGTCCTCATCTTCTGCAGTATTTTTCTCTTCTTCATCATCAGAATCGAAGATCATGATAAATCTATCCCACAGTCCGCCAAAGAAGCCGGCCTCCTCAATATTTTCTTTGGCTATGAGAGGAACCTGATGTAAAACCTTATCACCGATTTTTATGTCAATATTGCCTAAAACATCGCCTTCATGTATTGGAGCCACAAAAGAACTTTTCTTTAAGTGGTAAGAAGTTTGGATTTCATTCTGACGGCCGCGGGGAATGAGCAGGTTCAGATCTTCTTTGATACCAATGTTGACCTTGCTTTTATCGCCCATGCGTACAGTACGGGTTAACAGTATTTTGTCTTTGGAAAATGGTGAGTATGGCTCAAAATATCTGAAACCGTAGGTAAGCAGAGCCTTAGAATACTCAGCGCGCAAATTTTCGGATTTGGCTCCAATTACTGAGGCTACCAAACGCATATTCCCTTCTACGGCCGAGGTCACAAGGTTATATCCTACCTGTGAGAGGTGACCAGTTTTAATGCCGTCTACGTTGATGGTTTTATCCCATAAAAGACGGTTACGGTTCGTCTGTTTGATATTGTTAAAAGTGAATTCCTTTTGGGAATAGAGAGGATATTCGTTAGGAAGATCGCGGATGGTGGCACGTCCAAGTATTGCCATGTCATAAGCCGAAGAGTAGTTTTGTTCATCATATAGTCCATGAACATTTGAAAAATGGGTGTCATTGAGTCCTAACTGTTTGGCATAGGAATTCATAACCTGTACAAATCCCTCTTGAGTGCCTGCAAGATGGACTGCCATGGCTACACATGCATCGTTTCCTGACTGAATAATAATGCCCTTAACCAGATCTTCTACACGAATGGTCTTGCCAACCTCAATAAACATTTTTGAGGAATCAGAATATTTTTTCGACCAGGCCTCTTCTGGGATCGTTACTTCATCATTCATGTGTAGACGGCCGGCCTTTAATTCCATACTGATCACATAGGATGTCATCATTTTGGTTAATGAAGCAGGCCAAATCTTGTCGTGGGCGTTATGTTCGCAGATGACGCGACCTGAGGAATAATCAAGAAGTACCCACGACTGAGCATCAAATTCAGGGGGATTTGGAATAACTACGGGAATGTTATCCGTACTGTTTCCACTGGTGTTTGGGGTATTGCTTTTGATATTGGCAAAAGGATCTGGTATTGCTTCATCAGCATTAACAAAGTTGGAGCTGCTGCATAAAAGTAACGCAGTTACAGTAATTATTGCAAAATTTTTGAACATGATTGTACCTTAGTTTACTTACATTTTTTTAACAAAACAGTCAGGAAATCCTTTGGATTTTAGCGAATCTGCAAGCTGTCGTGCACTGTGCTCGTCCAGTGGCCCCACCACCACGCGATTGACATTGTTGTTGTTTAATATGACAACCGGATGCGAGGTTTTAGTTTGAGCGTTACGCTTT
>CACYBT010000106.1 GCA_902772715.1 uncultured Succinivibrio sp. | reverse complement strand
GCATCCTGTTTGCAATAGTCCCCCTTATGTTAATCTTGCCGCGAACGGTCTGCATGGAATCGTTCTTTGCCACATATTCACGGTAAAGACCTTGTTTCAATTGATAAGAGATACCTTTTTCCAGAATTTCAGCGAATAGGTCATATATATTGTCAAAGATTTCGCCTTTTATTTCTACATAATTATTTTGCCTAAGCTCTTGAAAAGCATAGGCTAGCATATAATAAACATTGCGTATAAGTATGCCTTTATCCTCGGTCATTATAAGGCTTTTTTCAGTTTTTCAGCTTCTATCTTATACTTTTCAGGATTGTCAAACCAATATTCTTTAAGCATAGGAATAATGTCAAATTCCACTATACTTTTAAGATCATATTGAGTGCCTAAATTGCAGAGATAACTATGCCCAATACAGAAGCCGGAGCCTAAAGAGTCATCTTTTTCAATAACTTCATTAAGATTGATTATTGCCTGAACAAGATTATCAAGTTTGGAGTCTTTCTTTTCCTTAATCTCTTTTGCAAATGCAGGAGATTTAAAGCCTGGTTTCATATCAAAGAAACTGAATCTCCTACGTAAGGCATAATCAATTATTGCCAGTGAACGGTCAGCTGTATTCATCATGCCAATTAAGTAAAGATTGTCGGGCACAGAGAAAGGTTCTTTATTGTAGGACAACTCTATTTCTTCATTTCTGTGGGTGTTTTCAATAAGCATCAACAACTCACCAAAAATCTTACTTAGGTTTCCTCGGTTAATTTCATCAATTATAAAGAAATACTTGTGATTCCTGTCTTCTCTGGCTTTGTCGCAGAAATCATAGAACTTACCTGTTCTTAAATCAAATCCGCCGTTTTCATTAGGCTTATAACCCATCACAAATTCTTCATAGCTATAGTTTTGATGAAATTGAACAGACATAATGTGGTCGTTATCTTTTTCACCCATTATCGCATATGCTAGTCTTTTGGCGGCAAAAGTCTTTCCAACTCCAGGTGCTCCTTGGAGTATCAGGTTTTTCTTTCTTAAGAGTAAACTATAAAGGCTATCATACTCCTCCTCCTTTATGTAGACTTCGTTTAAGAAATCAGCCTTGGTATATTTCTTTTTGTTTTCTTGTGACTGTTCGGGTATATTGCCACCGGTTAATTTCACAATTTCATCATATTCCTTAGGAGTAAGTTTAAAGAGGCTTCCATTGGGATTACCCATGAATTCCATTTTTGAAAGTATCGGATTAGACCTTAGGTCACCAAGAGAAAGAGTCTTTTCAAATGCAATTTCTTTCTTGAACCATAATAACTCGCCATCAGACTCTTTATATATAGAAGCTAAGGCTGTTATCTTTTGTACGGGACTACCCTCATAGCATATAACGAAGTCTCCATTTTTGGCATCAAGGAAATTTTGGAATATCCTCCGTTTATTACCCTTATGACTATACAATGAGTAACTTTCTATATCACCAGCTTTCCATTTGGTTACGCTCCATATAGCAGGATTGGCCACAAGAAACCAATAGTTTTGGTAACCAGTCTGTTTGGGCTCAGCTACACCTTGTGAGGATTGATGGTTTCCATCAATCATACTATTGAGTTTTTACACATAATCTGTGTAGGATGTTATGTCGGTTAATGTCTTCATTGCCTGTTGTCCCTTGGTCTCCCAGTCTCCAACATCCGTCCATCTGACTTTTCGCGTATGAATGTACTCACTCCGGTTAGGATCATACTTATAATCACCTTCTACAATACCCCGGCCCACAATATGAGTAAGACCTTTCTTGGCGAATACGACATCACCGATTTGGATAGTGGTAAGGAATTGCCAAGTGGCCAAGCTGTCATTTACGTATGAACTGTTAGGTCCCCAAATTGAAGGCATCTTTTTACGCATTGCTTCACGATCCTTGTAATTCCGGAAGTCTCCAAGTTCATCCCATCCAAGGCACATGATTTTGTCGTTTAAGCAATCATTCCACATCCTTGCATACTCGCCAGGTGAATACAACCAGTAGTGTATTCCACGCTTTTTATCATTGCCGGTTTCAATTTCATCGACTCTTGTTTTATATGCAGCATCAGAGAAACTGGGATAATTTTGATAACCTAAGTTTTCAGTTCTCATTTTTGTATCAAGTTGCTTCATGATACTCAAATAACTATCATATGGCAGGAATCTTGATTCATCAACTTTAATACCAAGTTGCTTAAGTAATGAACGACTATTGCCATCTAAAGGCAAAAACTTATCTGGTCTTATCCAATATAATCCAATGGTGAGATTGAATTTGATTAAGTATTGTCCATTGAGAGCGTCATATTGATTTTTTATATCTCTGTTGTTTACGGCGGCTTCAAATACATCCCACAAGCGCTTAATATCGCCGTTTTTCCTATCAGCCTCAAAAGCCATAAAGTTGGATTGCATTGGATTCATTATTGGAATCCCGACAAAATCTTGTGGTACTGGGGCTGAAACATTCAGATAGGTTTTGAATTTTGAGCAAATCTCAATTCTTTTATTATTTGCTATGCCACGATTGAAAATGGCATATACTGTAAATGGATCCACATCAGATACTCTTTTTCCGTTGGAATCATCCTTGAAATGACTTAAGTAGTTGCTGTCTATGCTTCGATAAATCCAATTAACAAGGGGCATCCTGTTATTCTTAAACTGCAGGAGTTTTTGTGCCATTTCCTTATAAAAAGGAATCCAAGTGAATTCTTCCTTCATAAGCTATTGTAATTATTAGATGCTTTAATGATATAGGTTAGCTATCCGCAAATATAACCAATTAATCCATTCTCCCATCATTAATTCTAGGTGGTACAATCCAATTCCGCTATTCTCAATTTGCACATAAACTATTAATAGTTTACCTTTGACATTATGATACTAGACTAAGGCCTATTATAGCAAAT
>CACYBT010000105.1 GCA_902772715.1 uncultured Succinivibrio sp. | reverse complement strand
ATTTTTTATTTCATTTTGATCACTGTAATTAGATATATTTTTTGGAGAACTTTCAGTAGGATTACTTATTGCTTCAATTTCAGATGCAAGCATAAGTTTAAAACCAAGTTTATCATTCCCAATTAGTCTAATGGCTTCCATGTAAATAAATGGGGCAAAATCAGGGATTATTTTAAATGTATAGTCGTTGTTGCAAATAATACATAAGTCTGAATTAATGATTTCAATTCTTGCCTGAAACTCAATTAATCCCAAAATTGACTGTTTTCTGGGGTCTTCAGATATAGACTCTGAACTTTTTACAATCGCAATGGCATCATGCCAAATTTGACCCAAATCCATAATTAAATCCTATTTAAATATCTTTATCTTTGAGGAACTAAGGAAATTATAATCTTTCAAGGACACAGATTATGTAGTCAACAACACTGTGTAAGTGTAATTTAATACACATTAAGAGAACTAAAAAATGTTCAGATGAAAGATTAATATTAGCAAAGCATTTTATACAATATTCAAATGCTACAGTTACGAAATGCTTAAATAAATAGATTCTCCAGGTAAAAGAACACCAATTTACGAAATTTTAAGTTGACTTCCTTCACTTGTTAAACAAGGGGAGCCCCTCTTCCGAGGCTTATTGTTTAACTTGCTTGTGACATTGTGATTTCTGTTACTCTCTTAATGAGAATCACGCAAACGTAGCCATTTTAAAGACTACAGTTGCTTCCATTTTTTTCTATACTCGCTTCAAGGAGTACATGTCTTACCTTTTCAATGTTTATTATAGGAAATGGGAGTCAAGAAATGCAACAAAATACACCTGTCTAACTCAGCACCATATTTCCCATCCTAATTGACAGATTTTAAGGTGCCTTTTGAAAAATCCGCATGTATCAAAAAGGTTATTTTATTAAAATTTAACTGACTATTAAACTAGTAATAAATGCAGAATCAGATTTTAACACATAATCGTGTTGACCTTAAGTACAATAACAATGTAAAATATCGTACTTCGTGTAGTATGATGATCTAAAAAGATTTATTATTATCTTCACTTTTTTTTATAGGAAGACGGTTTTCCGTCGCTGGAGTTATAAATGAAACGCACTTTTCAGCCAAATGTTGCTAAGCGTAAAAAAACACATGGTTTCCGTGTTCGTATGCGTACTGCTGACGGTCGTAAAGTCTTATCTCGTCGTCGTGCAAAAGGTCGCAAGCGTTTAACAACAGTTAATGACTAATAATACCTTTCCTCGGTCGGTTAGAATACTTAGGTCAGAGGAATATGATAAGGTATTCAAAAACCCTATTCGTGCAAGTGTTTATGGTGTTCTCGTATTAGCAAGAGTTAATACAGAACTTAACCACCCACGATTAGGGTTGATTGTGCCTAAAAAGGTCTTAAAAAGAGCTGTGTGGCGAAATCGAGTTAAACGAATCGCCAGAGAAACATTTCGACTGAATCAACATTCTCTTCCTAATATTGACTTAGTTGTGATCGCCAAACCCAAAATAAACAATATGGCTAATTCGGAACTTAGTGAAATATTTAGAAAATTATGGCAACAAATATCTCACCGTTTGGAAAATTAGCGATAGCCTTGATTCGATTCTACCAAGTGATCATAAGTCCAATGTTGGGGCAACATTGTCGATTTTATCCTAGCTGTTCCCAGTATACACTTGAAGCGATAAAAGAATGGGGAGCAATTAAGGGAATTTATTTGGGGATCAAAAGAATTCTTAGATGTCATCCGCTCAATCCGGGTGGTTATGATCCAGTACCCAAAAAAACTAAATAATCATATTAGGATTATTAAAAATGGAACAACAAAGAAATTTATTATTTATTCTACTTTTGTGTGCGGGCATGTTTCTCTTTTGGGATTGGAATGCCGATAAAGTTAATGCACAGAAAATGGCTGAACATGTCGCATCCCTTGAGGCTCAGGATATAAATGCAGATTCTGCAGTTGGAAACGTAATCAAGTTATGTACTGATAACCTTGAGTTGTCCGTTAATTTAAAAGGTGGCGATATTATTGATGCAAAGCTGTTAAAGCTTAAACAAGAGCAGGATAAACCTGATCCATTTCATTTGTTAATGACTACCCCTCAGTACAAATACCAAGCTCAAAGTGGACTTGCTGGAAGAGATGGTATAGATATTCAGCAAAGACCAGAATTTAAGTCAGATGCTAGTGAATATAGATTAAAGGATGGCGAAAACTCTGTTACGGCTGTCTTAAAATATGAAAAAGACAACGTTACATATATTAAGAAATATACTGTTGAAAGAGATTCATACGTTGTTAACGTAAGCTATGATATTGAAAATAAGTCAGATAAAGAACTGAATTTATGTATGTACAATCAGTTGAAGCAGACTGCTGATGATTCATATTTGCAGAATACATCAGGTTTTGCCATGGTTGCAAGTGCATACAGAGGAACTGCGTATTCATCAGATGACAGCAGGTATGAGAAAAAACAGCTAGATGATATCATCGAGGATCAGCCATATAACGTAAAGACAAAAGAGGGCTGGGTTGCTATGATTCAGCATTATTTTGTTTCTGCTTGGATAAATGGTGATAACGATAGTGGCAATGTGATTTATTCTAATCATGCCGATAACAATACGACAGCCATCATAGGAATCAGAACTGATAATGTTAGCATTGCCCCTAATAGCCAAAAAAATCTTAATGCTAAATTATGGGTTGGTCCTAAAAATCAAGATGCTATGGAAAAAGTGGCAAAGAATCTTGATCTTACGGTAGATTACGGGTGGTTATGGTTTTTATCAATTCCTTTGTTTAAGATCTTGAATTTTATTCAGTCAATCATTGGCAATTGGGGTTTCTCCATTATAGTCTTAACCATAGTTGTGCGTTCTTGTATGTTCCCACTAACCAAGGCTCAGTACACATCTATGGCAAAAATGAGACTGCTACAGCCAAAACTCATGGAAATTCGTGATAGATACAAGGATGATCGACAGAAAGTTGGTCAGGAAACCATGAAACTCTATAAGACAGAGAAGGTTAACCCTTTAGGTGGCTGTTTACCATTACTTATTCAGATGCCTATTTTTATCGCATTATATTGGACTTTGATGGAATCAACCGAATTAAGACAATCTAGTTTTATGCTTTGGATTACAGATCTATCTGTTAAAGATCCTTATTTTGTTTTACCTATTTTATATGGTATTACAATGTTTTTACTTCAGAAGATGTCCCCAACACCAATACAAGACCCTATGCAGAGGAAGATATTTATGGCTATGCCATTTGTCTTTACTTTTATGTTTTGTACTTTTCCTGCTGGTTTGACTCTTTACTGGTTAGTGTCAAATTGTTTTACCATTCTCCAGCAATTTATTATCTATCGTTCTCTTGAAAAACGTGGACTAAAATAAATACGAGATGTGATCGTATATGTCTAATATTGATGATACTATTGCGGCAATCGCCACCCCTCAAGGAAGGGGTGGAATCTCGGTCATAAGAATTTCTGGTCCCTTATCGCTTCATGTTGCAAAAGTAATAGCAGGTATAACACCTGAACCTAGAAAAGCTTATTTTAGAAAATTTACTCTTAACAATGAGATTATTGATGAGGGTATTATTTTGTATTTTATGGCTCCAAATTCTTATACTGGGGAAGATGTTATTGAATTGCAGGGACACGGTGGACTTATAACTCCAAAAAGATTGTTAAATGCAATATTAAGTATCAATGGAGTAAGACAGGCTGAACCTGGAGAATATACCAAAAGGGCTTTTTTAAACAATAAAATGGATTTAACTGCAGCTGAGGCTGTAGAGGATTTGATTTCGTCTGAGTCGGAAAGTGCAGCTCGTGCTGCTATACAGTCATTAGAAGGCTGTTTTGCCGATAAGGTTGAAATGCTAACGGATATTCTAACTAATTTTAGGGTCAGATTAGAGGCTTGTCTTGATTTTCCTGAGGAGCATGAGGATTTTTATGAATCAGGAAAAACAGATTTAGAGCTAGATAAAATTGAATCTTTGGCTAAAGAAACACTAGATATTGCAGCGCAAGGCTTAAAACTAAATGAGGGAGCTAAAATTGTTTTGGCGGGGCTGCCCAATGCTGGAAAATCAAGTCTACTCAATGCGTTATCCGGAGCCGAAAAGGCTATTGTTACTAATATTCCAGGTACTACCAGAGATGTACTGACAGCACAGATTGAAATAGAAGGTATTCCTGTCAGTATTATTGATACCGCTGGAATTAGAGATAAACCTAGTGATGAAATAGAGGCTATTGGTATCAAAAAGGCTATCAATGAATTAAAAAATGCAGATCTTGTGCTATTTATGGTAGATGGTTCAGATAAACCAGATGGGATTTTAGATACTTACGAGAAAGTTAAAGAATTTGAATTTGGTGATGATAACGTTCTAATAGTTATTTCAAAATCTGATAAGGAACAGTGCTCTAGTACATTGGAAATGCTTAATCGTGAGCCATTTAAGCATCTAAAAAAAATTTGTTCATCCACCAAGGTTAAGGATGGCCTTAAACCCCTTATTGCTGATTTAACAAAATCTCTAGGTATAGTTCCCGTTGAAGGGGTCTTTATAGCCAGAAAAAGGCACATAGAAGCGCTAAAAAAGGCGTATGAATATATCCAAAGAGCCAGGGAGATTCTGGCCACAGGAGATTTGGTTTTATGTGCAGAAGAAGTGAAGAATGCGCAGGAATTTTTAGGGTATATAACAGGTAAGGTTACGTCAGATGATATCTTAGGGAAAATTTTTAGTACCTTTTGTATCGGAAAATAGACTGTATAAGGACATGTCTCTTCAATCTTCTTATCCGAACAATTCATTTTTTTCAAAAAAGATTTCTTTTTTCTAAGGTTCAATAGAGTTTAATTTATTGCTAGTTGCGTAATTTTTTTAAGATTGGATAATGAGTAGAATTTATGTGTATGACCAAATCTCATTCGATCTTAGGATTAGTTACGACTAAGGCTAATTGCTGGTACAAGCCAAAATCATTTCTTCTTGTAGTTTAGAAAAGATCTTGTTCGTGCTAGGGATATCTTTAGGAATGCTAATCCCACAGAATTAATTACGGAACCATTATTTTCGAGAAATAGGATGTATTATGCCTGAACTGCCAGAAGTTGAAGTTACAAAAAATGGAATTGCAGGTTATCTAATAGATCAGAAGATTACTAAGGTCTATTTTGATGATAAATCATTAAGAAAGCCATTTTTACCTAATTTGTATAATCTTGAGGGGGCTGAAGTCAGGAAGGTAGAAAGAAGAGCAAAATACATAATTATCATGACCACTAAGGGGTATCTTCTGCTTCATTTAGGAATGACAGGACATCTTACGGTTCTTGATAAAGGTGTGCAAAGGGCATTACATGATCATTTTGAAATAGAACTCTCAAATAAAAAGATCATAAGACTCAATGATATAAGAAGGTTTGGTTTAGTTTTGTATTATCCACTTGAACAATCTCCTTACGAGAGTGAGTATTTGAAAGATCTTGGTCCAGAGCCGTTTTCGGATGAGTTTAACGCTGAGTATCTTTATAGTAAACTTTCAAGACACAGCAAAAGTATCAAACAGACTATCACAGATAATTACGTGGTAGTTGGTATCGGTAACATTTATGCCAGTGAAGTTCTATTTAAAACAAAGATCAACCCAACTACTCCGGCTAATAAAATTTCTTTAAGGCAATGTCAAAATCTTGTGTCTAATATTCGTGATATCTTAAGTGAGTCTATAAATAAAGGCGGTACAACTATTAGAGATTTTTCCGGTGCTGATGGCAGATTGGGATATTTTGTGCAAAATCTTAACGTATATGGACATAAAAACGATCCTTGTCCAGTATGTGGACATAAAATTGTATCTATAATACAGGGGCAGAGGTCTACATTTTATTGTCCTAACTGTCAAAAATAATTAGTAAAAATTGTGAAAGTTTGAATTACACATTTCAATATTATTTATTTCCTATGTTTGTACTATTATTTGAGAATTTGGTCTCTAAGAGATGACAAACTGCATTAGGCACTAGTTTGTTATCTATACTGCCCCCATGAATTATTATTTCACGTATCAGTGTGGAAGATATAAAAGACAACTCATGTTCTGTCTGCAAAAATACAATTTCAAGACTAGGAAGATACAATTTATACATGCTGAATAACTGTGCTTCGTAGTTGTAATCAGTAGAATTGCGTATCCCTCTAACTAGAACATCAACATCGTGCTCTTGCAAAAAATTCGTCAGTAAACCACTAAACCCCATAACTTCGCAGTTATCAAGGAACCGAATTGAGTCCCTTGTCAGGGCTATTCTTTCATCAAGTGTGAAAAATGTATTTTTTGATGGACTGTTGGCAACAGCAACAATAAGTTTATCAAAAAGTAGAGAAGCTCTTTTTATAATATTCAGATGACCATTTGTCACAGGATCAAATGTTCCTGGAAACACTGCGATTTTTTTCATAAATAATACTTTTTACAGGCATAGTTGAGAGTTTTAATGACATCATCTTTTTGAATTTTTGTCATGGCATTCTTATCTTTGACACGATATCTCCATGGAATTCTACTTGTGTTTAATTCAAGTTGTGCACATTGTTCATAGACACTTACCTGCAAATCTTTGAAATTATATGCTCCGACACGTAAAGGACTGTGAATCGCAAAAAGACCAATTACCGGAATATTGAGAGCAGAAGCCAAATGCATTGAGGCACTGTCAGGAGAAATCACTAATTTAGAGAGAGATAAAATAGCAGCAAGAGTCCGTAAGGATGTTTTTCCACAAAGATTGATGCAGTTATTTTTGATATTTTTTTCGATGTTTTGACATAATTCTAATTCAGTTTTATTGTTTCCTCCTAGAAGCACAATACTAAAACCTTTGCTCTGCGCGTAATCTGCTATACACGAGTAACCTTCTACTGTCCAATTTTTTTCTACTTTGGCAGAACCTGGCGCTATGGAGAGAATTTTGGTCTCAGCAAAATTATTTAAAAGTGATTTTGCCGCGGTGAGTTCATCAAAAGAGAGTCTAAAATCCCACTTAGGAATAATATCATTAAAACCGATGCTTTTAGCAAAGGATAAAAATCCATCTAATACATGTGGTCCAGAGGGCATGTCAATTTTCCTGTTTATAAATAACCTATGCCCTTCTCGTGAACGTTCATCGTTGTAACCATATTTATATTTGGCCTTAATTGCTGTTGACAGTAAAGAAGATTTGATGGAGGTCTGCATATTAAGTAGAAAATCAAAGTGTTTGTTATGCAAATCTTT
>CACYBT010000104.1 GCA_902772715.1 uncultured Succinivibrio sp. | reverse complement strand
TGACATTGATTTAAAAGATAGAATCGACAGAAAAATCCTGCGTTTTATGGGAGATGCCGCCGCTTACGCATATCTTGCCATGCAGGAGGCCATTGTCATGGCTGATTTATCTGAAATGGACGTCAGCAACGACAGGACTGGTCTTATCGCAGGTTCCGGCGGTGGCGATACCAGATGTATTGTAGAATCAGCCGATTTTCTTAGGGAAAAAGGAGTCAAAAAAATCGGCCCTTATGCAGTACCTAAGGCCATGAGTTCTACGGTTTCTGCTAATCTTGCCACGGCATTTAAGATAAGAGGTACCTCTCTTTCAATCAGTTCGGCCTGCTCAACTTCAGCACACTGTGTAGCCATGGCATACAATGAGATTGCTGAGGGTAGGCACGATGTCATGTTTGCAGGGGGAGGTGAGTCTGCCGACTGGACTATTTCCTCCCTGTTTGATGCCATGGGCGCTTTATCTAAGAATTTTAATGATAATCCTGCCAAGGCCTCCCGTCCTTATGATGCCAATCGTGATGGTTTTGTCATTGGAGCAGGAGGTGGTATTGTGGTTTTGGAATCAGAGTCACATGCTAAGGCTCGCGGTGCCCATATTCTTGCTGAAATTACAGGCTATGGGGCTACTTCCGATGGCTATGATATGGTAGCACCTTCCGGCGAAGGGGCAGTGCGCTGCATGCGTCAGGCTCTTTTAGGCTGCGATGCAAAGATTGACTATATCAATACTCACGGCACCTCAACGGTATTGGGAGATATTAAAGAACTGGAAGCCATAAGAGAGGTTTTTAAAGACCATATTCCGCCTATTTCTTCAACCAAGTCCATGACTGGTCATGCTTTAGGTGCAGCGGGGGTGAATGAAGCCATTTTCTGTCTTATGATGCTTGAAAATAATTTTATTGCCCCTTCGATAAACATTGAGACTCCTGATGAGAAGGTGCAGGGCTTTGATATTGTGGCCAATAGTAGTCGTAATGTTAGTCTTGAAACGGTGATGTCCAACAGTTTTGGTTTTGGCGGCACCAACGCCTCTTTGGTTTTAAGAAAATATCATGGCTGAAAGGTTAAGACTTGATAAGGCGGTTGCCCACAATTTCTCTCTGACAAGACTTGAGGCGTCAAAATACATTAAAGCAGGTTATGTCCAGGTCAACGGGATGTGTGTGGATGAACCGGCTGCAAAAATCCTCTTTACGGATGAATTAAGTTTTAGTGAAAATACCGTAAATGCTGCAAATGGCTTTAAAAAGCGTGTCTTCATGCTGAACAAGCCCCAGGGGTACATCTGTGCGGATAAAGACAGAGATTACCCGCTGGTGGTCAATCTTCTAAGCGGTGAGCCAAATCTTGAAAATCTGCATTGTGTGGGCAGACTGGATCTTGATGTGACCGGGCTTATGCTGCTAACCGATGATGGTGATTTTAACCATCGTGTAACTTCCCCTAAATTTAAAATCCCCAAAACCTATGAGGTAGAAACCCTAAAGCCTCTTACCCTAAAGAATATCGAACAGTTTAAAAAAGGTCTCAAACACCCTTTGGAAAAGAAACGCTACGAGAGTGCGCTGCTTGAGATTATTGCAGATAACTTCTGCAGAGTAACAGTGCATGAGGGACGTTACCACGAGGTAAAAAGACTGTTTGAATGCATTGACAACGAAGTGGTTACGCTAAAAAGAACCGCTATCGGGCATTTATTCCTTGATGAAACCCTGGATTATGGGGAGTATAAACTGCTTGATGATGAGTCGCTGTCTTTGATTTTTCAAAAAAGTGAGGCTTAATAACTTTACAGATCTGAAGGCAGATCTGTAAAGAGCAGAAAAGCTTAAAAGAGCGGTACGTCTTTAAGAGAGTGCTCGATGCGGTCTTTTTCTGAGGTAATTATCTTGTCCTTTGGAATTTGCCAGTCAATCCCAAATTCAGGTGCATCATAACGCATTCCCCATTCTGATCCTTTATTGTAGAACCGGTCAACTTTATAGGCAAAAACTGCAGTTTCTGAAAGGACACTAAAACCATGTAAAAATCCGTGAGGGATCAATAACTGGCGGTAGTTGTCGGAAGATAATTCCACAGCGACATGTTGCCCAAATGTGGGGGAGTTTTTGCGAATATCCACTGCCACATCCAAAACCTTGCCAAAAAGAACTCGCACCAGTTTGGCCTGACAGTGTTCACCGGTCTGGCAGTGTAAGCCTCGGATGACGCCATAGGATGACATGGACTGATTGTCCTGCACAAATTTAAGATCTATCCCGTTCTGTAAAAATTCTTTTTCGCTGTAGGATTCAAAAAAATAGCCGCGATTATCGCTGAAAACTTTGGGCTCAACAATAATCACACCGTCAAGTTTCGTTTTAATAAAGTTCATGTTTTTCCTCTAACACCTTAATTAGGTACTCTTTGTATCTGCCGGCTTTAAGTTCATCAATCAGGGATTGCATCTGACTTTCATTGATATAGCCCATGTTATAGGCAATTTCTTCAAGACAGGCCAGTTTCAGCCCCTGTCTTTGTTCGATAATCTGCACGAAATTACCTGAATCCATTAAACTGTCGGGAGTTCCGGCATCAAGCCAGGCATTACCGCGGCGCATTGGGACTACTGAGAGGCGGTTTTCCTCAAGGTACATGTTATTTAAATCCGTGATTTCATATTCACCACGGGCGGATGGTTTTAACATTTTGGCTTTGGTGACCACATCATAAGGATAGAAATACAGTCCCACAGAAGCGTAGTTAGATTTAGGTTTTTTAGGTTTCTCCTCAATAGAGATTGCCTTATAGTTGCTGTCAAACTCCACCACACCAAAACGTTCTGGGTCGTTGACATGGAAAGCAAAGATGGTGGCATTTTTCCCTTGGTTGTTTTTTACGTGCTGGGAGAACTCTCCAAACTGTGTACCCATATAGAAGATGTTGTCACCTAAAATAAGGCAAACATCCTCATTACTGTCGCCGATGAAATCTTCGCCCAAAATGAAAGCCTGGGCAATGCCGTTAGGCTCTTCCTGAATTTTATAGGTAAATTTAAGTCCCAGTTTGGAACCATCACCTAGAAGACTCTGTATATTCGGAATATCACGGGGTGTTGAAATTATGAGAATGTCCTTGATCCCAAAGAGCATGAGTGTGGAGAGAGGATAATAAATCATAGGTTTGTCATAGACAGGTAACAGCTGTTTTGACGTGGTTTTGGTTAATGGGTAAAGTCTAGTGCCACTGCCACCTGCAAGTAAAATACCTTTCATAAAAGTCCCTCTTAACAAAAATCTATAACTATATATTAGCGACTTCTTGAAATTTGGCAATGACTATTATTAAAGATTATGAATTATCACACAGGAATAATGCTTTCGAGGGGGGACGTGTGTCGGTTTTGTTACGTTATGAAACTTAGTCATGCTTAGATGCGGGAGGATCTGAATAACAAGTTTAAATAGTAAAGAACAGGGCGTGTTAACAGTTGAGTGCGATTATCAGTAATTTCAATAAAGACTAACACACTAACTTCACTTAACACGCTCTTATCCTAAAGTGCCTAGAGTACAGCAAAAATTCAAAGAATCATTCTAAGTCTTGTCACTGCCAAAAATGACTTTAACCACATCAG
>CACYBT010000103.1 GCA_902772715.1 uncultured Succinivibrio sp. | reverse complement strand
TTATTTTTTTCTTAAAAATGCTAAAATGCGCCCATAACTTTTTTTTTGGAGTTATATTTTGGCTAATTATTCAATTTTGGTTCTCAATGGTCCTAACCTCAACATGTTAGGTGTAAGAGAACCTCAGATTTACGGAAAAGATACGCTTTTAAACTTAGAGCAGCGCCTTCTTGATAAGGCAAAAACGCTTGGAGTAAGTTTATCCTGCAAACAGTCAAATTCCGAAGGAGAATTAGTCACACTAATCCAAAAGGCCTACCAGAAAATTGATTTTATTCTTATAAATGCAGGTGCCTATACCCATACTAGCGTTGCCATACGCGATGCTTTATCTGGTATCGACATCCCATTTTATGAGATCCATATTTCCAACGTGCATAAAAGAGAACCTTTCAGACATTTATCATATTTGTCAGATATTGCAGTTGGAGTCATTGCCGGATTCGGACTTTATGGTTATGAACTAGCCCTTGATGCTGCTGTAAAGTATCTTGAGCAGGCTCATAAGTAATTGAGTATATAATTTAGGATATTCTATGCAAATCGATATTCATAAAATTGCCAAGTTGATTGAAATCGTTTCAAAATCAGATGTCTCAGAGATTAATCTTAAACAAGGAGAGGAAGAGCTTAAAATCACTCGTGAGAAGGCTGTTGTCGCTCAGACTGTCCAGACAATTGTCCCTGCTACTGTTGCCCCTGCTCCTGTTGTGCAGTCTCAAGTCGCTCCACAGGCTCCTGTCCTACCAGCACCTGCAAGCGAAGAGACACACGAGGATTCCAATTCATTTATGAAGTCTCCAATGGTTGGAACCTTCTACCGTTCCGCTAGTCCTACTGCTACTCCATTTGTCGAGGAAGGAGCATCGGTTAAGGCTGGTGATACTTTATGTATTATCGAGGCCATGAAGATGATGAATCAAATTCAGTCAGACCGTAATGGTGTAATCAAGAAGATCCTTGTTGAAAATGGCTCAGCTGTTGAATTCGATCAGCCTTTGTTTGAATTTGAATAGAAAAAGACGAGGTTGTCGAACTCATGAAACTAGAAAAAGTTCTAATTGCCAACCGTGGTGAAATTGCTCTGCGTATTTTAAGGGCCTGTCGTCAGCTAGATCTTAAGACGGTGGCTATTCATTCTACTGCAGACCGTAATTTACTCCATGTAAGACTTGCTGATGAAGCTGTATGTATTGGTCCGGCCGCTCCTAAAGATTCATATCTTAATATTCCTTCTATTATTGCAGCAGCCGAGGCTACGGGAGCACATGCCATACATCCTGGCTATGGATTTCTTTCTGAAAATGCCGATTTTGCTGAAATGGTGGAACGCTCCGGATTTATTTTTATCGGACCTACTGCTGATACCATCAGACTGATGGGTGATAAGGTATCAGCCAAAAAAGCCATGCAGAAAGCGGGGGTACCTTGCGTACCAGGTTCTGCTGGCGCACTAGGTGAGAACTTTGAGGAAAACCGCAAACTGGCTAATCAGATTGGTTATCCTATTATCATCAAAGCCTCTGGTGGTGGCGGCGGACGTGGCATGCGTGTAGTCAGATCAGATGCCGAACTTGAAAATGCCATTAACCTTACCCGTGTAGAGGCGGATATGTTTTTTAACAATCCGGCTGTCTATATGGAAAAATTCTTAGAAAACCCTCGTCATGTTGAATTTCAGGTTCTTTCTGATGGACAGGGTCACGCTGTCTATTTGGGAGAACGCGACTGCTCAATGCAGCGTCGCAACCAGAAGGTTCTAGAAGAGGCTCCTGCTCCATTTATTACTGACGAACAGCGTCAGACCATCGGCTCACGCTGTGCAAAGGCCTGTATTGATATCGGTTATCGTGGTGCCGGAACTTTTGAGTTTCTCTATGAAAACGGTGAATTCTATTTTATTGAAATGAATACCCGTGTACAGGTAGAGCACCCTATCACTGAAATGATTACCGGTATTGATATTGTCCGCGAAATGATTTCCGTTTGTGCCGGCAATCAGTTATCCATAAGTCAGGATGATATCAAGATTAAAGGACATGCTTTTGAATTTAGGATCAATGCAGAAGATCCTAATACCTTTATGCCATGCCCAGGCGAGATAAAATATCTTTATGTGCCAGGTGGCTTAGGCGTACGCTGGGATAGTCATGTTTATCAGGGCTATAAGGTACCACCTCATTATGATTCTCTTGTAGGCAAGCTTATTGTTTATGATGATACCCGCGAGCAGGCCCGCCTGAGAGGTCTTGAGGCCCTAGGGGAACTAGTACTAGATGGAATTAAAACTAACATTCCATTACATCAGTCTCTTCTCAACGACGAAAATGAAATTCGTGGAGGCTGTAGTATTCACTACCTTGAAAAAAAACTTGAAGCAGGCAAAACTAAATAGTTTTATGAATGCTCCCTCGGGAGCGTTTTTTATAAGCCCTGGGCCTCTTTTCTTATCGCCGCAGTGGCGTCATCTGCAAACCAGCGTGGAATGGGAGTTTTAAAATCATTAAAATCATAGCGCACTCGGTCACATTGAGCCTGCCAATAATCAATCTTGCCGTCAATAAGCACATTTTTAGCCCCCTTCCACAAAGAATACAGTGCACAATAAAGAGCAAAATGCAGCCAGAACTGAGGAGGAATCTGTCCTTTAAAATATCCGTCTATGACACCTGCACACAGCAGCGGGTATAACCCAGCACTCTCCAGTTCTAAAAGAGCAAAATCTTCACAGATGTCCCCAGGTCCATAAGACGCAGACGGCAGAAGAAACAGATTTCCTTCCTTACTTATCATAATTTTCTGGTGCCTGAACGCCCCATAACGCATGCATGACTTGTATAAGGAAAAATGATCATAGCGGGTGGAGATGGCCTCGAGTGCATACCTGTCATTTTTAAAATGTGCAAGTTTACCAATATATTCGGCAAGTCGCTCCATAAAAGCATTATGTCTGTCCTGTGCCTTCTGTTCATCAGACTGTGACAGACTTCCATCATGCAGCGTTCTTAAAATACGCCCCAAACGTTTTCCTGAAGCATAATGCCATGCTATGGGTACCACTTTTAGAAAATCCTGTAAAAGTCCAGAACCGGTATAGGAATAAAGTGCGTTGATAATCTGCTTGTCATCGTCTTCACAGATTGAGAGAGGCTCAAAAATATGCTCTTTGTCAAGAGAGTAAAAAAATTGCATTCCTCTAAAGCCTTTCTTAAGACGGCCTCCTTCGGTTAAAGGCGCCTGCAGACACAGACACTCAGTCTTGGCGCTTTTTACAATCGCATATTCGACATGGTGAACATCAACACAAAGTTTTTTATAAGACAAAAACATGCCTCAGCACCTCGTTATCTCAGCCAAGAGGATGTGCACTCTCAAATACATCATGCATTCTTTTGGTTGCCACATAGGTGTAGATCTGAGTAGTAGTTAAACTTGAATGCCCCAAAAGCATCTGTACCGAACGCAGATCTGCATCATGATTTAGAAGATGCGTAGCAAAAGCATGACGAAACGAATGTGGGGAGATGTCTTTTGTAATTCCTAACTCCTGACAGTACACCTTGATCCGATACCAAAAAGCAATCCTGGTCATAGGACCAAGTCCCTTTCCGGACAAGAAAATAAAGGGGCACTTGCGCTTAGGATCTTTAGAATGTCTTAGAGAATTCACATAGGTTTCAATCCAGTAGGCGGCATTCTCACCTAAAGGAACCATCCGTTCTTTATCTCCCTTGCCAATTATCCTAATAAAACCGTTAGCAAAGTTCACATGCTCAAATCTTAAGGAAATAAGTTCGCTGATGCGCAGTCCTGTACTATAGATAAGTTCTAGCATAGCCTTATCTCTAAGTCCTGTATGTTTGCCAAGATCAGGAATATTCAAAAATGCCTCAACACACTCTTCGGACATGGATTTGGGGATAATTCTCAAGAGCTTAGGACTTTCAATCAGGGCACAGGGATTACTCTCAAGAAGAGAATTTTTGACAAGAAACTTGCAGTATGCACGCATAGAACACATAAAACGTGCCATACTCGAGCTTTTATAATCGGTACAAAACTTCAAATAGCCATTGATTTTATCAAAGGTCACAGGTTCAAGTTTTTCATTGTGCTCCCTAAGATAGTTATTAAACTGTTTAATATCAGATGTATAGGAGCCAATAGTACTGTCTGACAGGCCATGTTCCAACAAAAGAAAATCACGAAAATCCACAAAGCGCCGATATTCAAGATCATCTGTCATAACAGTACCATAATCCTTGTGCGGCTAAAGGGTCATCTTCTTGTTAAAAATATGCGACAGAGTAAGCAGATCTTTATGCGATGCTCTTTCTACACTAACGTAGTATTTACCGGATTTTTCAGATAAGCAAAAACGATAAGTTCCATCCTGATTAGGATAAAATAAAATTTCTTCAAAACGGGACGAAGGATTTAGCTCTATACTTCTTGATCCCTCACGCATCACTCCAGGAGGATTCATGAACCCAAAATTGGTTCCTTCAGTCCATTTTGCATCAGCAAACTTAAATTTATAAGGAGCCCAATCTTGTCTTAAATTAGCATAGGTACATTTTTTAGAATCCTGCTCGAGTTTTAAAAGATAAGACTCAGATACCTCATAATCATTCATTTCTCCACGCAAATAGATTTTACGTTCAGAGGAAGGAACATTCTTAGCAACTTGTGTTGCGCCACTCATAGCATCAGCAGCAGTTTGAGAAGAGGAAGAACAGCCGGTAACAGCCAAAATGCCGACAACAAGACTGTTCAGTAAATAAATATTTGAAAATTTCACAATCTTTACCATGTTAAAAAAAAGGATCACCTTTATTTTACACAAAAAAAACAATAATTGTGAATCATTTGCGCGTTAAAAAAGAAATGAGTAAATATTCATTAAAGTCTTTGTCATTTTGCGACCAACTAAATCAAGCATTCACAAAATCATTAATACACTTAATCTTACTTTAAGAGCT
The DNA here is from genome assembly GCA_902772715.1 of uncultured Succinivibrio sp. GTDB lineage: Bacteria > Pseudomonadota > Gammaproteobacteria > Enterobacterales > Succinivibrionaceae > Succinivibrio. Next base: position 88 of record CACYBT010000103.1, on the reverse strand, counting down.
GGTATTTCCTCCCGATGGCCTCCACCTTTTCTTTCGTAAGATTTAAATATTGTGTAATCTTTTCAATGGGCATATTGTCGCGCAGCAT
>CACYBT010000102.1 GCA_902772715.1 uncultured Succinivibrio sp. | reverse complement strand
TTTTGATGATGGTATCTTCTGACAGAGAACGGCTTAAACTGCGTTTTTTCTGACGTATGACTTTGTATCCTAATAGTTCGTTTTCACTTATAAAGCAAAGTTTGGCTTTTTTGATGATGAGCCCTTCGTCAAAAGGACCGATAGTGAGCATAAGAGGGGCGGTATCATCCAAAAAATGCTGAAAGGAGGATGCTGCTTTAATCCCGTATTTGGAAGTTAGAGACTGCGGCAGCAGTTCTCTTAGTGACTGGCGGCGTCCTTCTGTCGTTGCCGAGATTAAAATACGTCCGCCCTCTTCTAGAAAAGAGCAGGCAAAGGACAGAAAACGGCCCTGACTACTCTTATCCTGCGCAGAAAAGGCAATATCCGGGATCTTTTCAAATGAAGTATTGTAGTAACCACGCTGTTTGAGGCCGCCTTCTAAATAAGGTTCCTGTTCAAGATAAATTCGCTCTTTGCCTTTTACCTTGGTCTCAAATTCCTAATTAGTTAAAAATACAGTGGATACTTTAAGCGGTGGATGCTCACGGTTACCCTCGTAGAGTTTAAAACGTTTGTTCGCCTCATCAAGGTAGGATGAAACCGCTTTTTGAATATTACCTGTAAGTAACAGCCGGTAATTTTCAGGCAGATAGTCAAAAAAACTGTCCATGCTGTCAAAAAAGAGCGGCAGATAATACTCTATACCTGAAGGCACAGCTCCTTTGGAAATGGCCTGATATACCGGATGATCGGCAAGATTAGCACCGACAAAGACATCCCGATAGTTACTGCGAAAGATACTTATGGCTTCTTTATCCAGGGGAAATTCATGGGCAGGGAGCACTTCAAGAGATGGTACTTTTTCTATGGTACGCTGGGTATCCACATCAAAAGTGCGAATGGAATCCAACTCATCATCAAAAAAATCGAGACGATATGGATGCTTGGTACCCATGGGATAAACATCCAAAATTGAACCACGCACAGCGAGTTCCCCAGGACTTAATACCTGTTCCACCAGAAGATAACCATAGGAGAGCAGATTGCGTTTAAAATTTTCCTGCGAGATCTTATCGTTGTTTTTAAGTACCAGGGCATGGGTCTTAAGATAACTTACCGGCGGCAGCCGTGACATGATGGCTAATACCGTGGTAATAATTACCCCTTCCCTAAGATTACCGATGGTGGATAACACCTTTAGACGGTTTGAAATAATATCTTGATGCGGTGAGAGCATATCATAGGGCAGCGTTTCATAGTCTTCAAAAAGGTAAAGCGGAATATGGGGCAAAAGTGCCTTAAGATTAAGTCTTAGGGCCTGTGCTAGGTAATTGTCCTCGCAGATAATCACTAAGGGAGCCTTTTCCTTTTGGTAAACAGCGGCTAAAAGTCCTGCCATACTGGTGGTATTAAGATTACCGATGTGTTTTGCTATAGAGGAGAATTCGGTGTTGATGCTTTTATCTATAAGTTCTGTTATCTGCATATTGTATTTTTTGTCCACCGTCTAGGTTTGATTATTGTAAGTGCCTACTTACCGGCACTGTATATTCTGTTCTAATTATCTTTTATCAGTCCTCTTTTTACCTTTACTCGAACTGATTTATGGGCACAGCATTAGAAAATGTCATCAGAGTCTTGTAAACAGGGAATTCAAAAGGATCTTTTTACCTTTTTTGGCTTATTCCCTGTCTCATAGTAGCCCAAGTTTTTGAGTATGGATTAGAGTTTACTTCATAAATATAGTCTATCATACTTGCTCTTATCTAGGCTAACAAGCAAAGATGAGTTGCAAAAAGCGCCTTAATGCTGCTTAAAAACTCAAGATAAGTTGCAAGGCGCCTATGGTGTGATTATAGATACCGCAGTCTGTTTTGAATGGGGATCTTTTAAGTCATATATATTCTTAAAAAAATGTGATCAATTTTTTGTTTTTGCATTATACTTGGCATATATTTTTATTTAATGCAAAAGATCATGACTAACGTAAAAACAAATATTTATCTTGGGCTTTGGCTTTTGATGATTGCCATTATTGCCTATCTTGTACCTTACTATTCCAATGATTTTCGGTATATGCTCATCGAGGGTACGGAGGATAAAATCTCCAGCCTCTCTGATATTGCCATCTCGCAGTACCGTCACTACTTTACATGGGGTGGTCGCACCCCGCCGCATGTTTTGGCACAGCTCCTGCTTTTAGGTGGTAAGGTGTGTTCCTCATTGATGGTGGCGTTCTGTTATGCACTTTTTATTTATATGTGCTCGGTCTTTGCCAAAGGACGACTGGTAAATCCGTTAAAACTTTCTTTTGGTGCGGTATTCATGATTACCATGCTGCTGTGGTTCTGCCTGCGTTCCTACGGAGAGGTGGTTTTCATGCTGGTTTCATCGTGCAATTATCTTTATACCACTACCTTCATACTTTGTTATTTAACCTTGTGGCATTTTTCGCTTCTTCATGAAGTGCGCTGTACTAAAACGCGCTGTCTTGTGATGTTTCTTTTAGGGATCATTGCCGGATGGTGTAATGAGAATACGGGGTTTGCCATCTGTACGGCTACAGGGCTTGTGAGTATCTATCATTTCTACAAAAAGTCTTTAAAGCCATGGATGGTGTGCTCACTTTTAGGACTTGGTATCGGCTTTCTGCTTTTGGTACTCTCACCTGGAAATGCCGCTCGTATGCAGTATATGGAGCAGGGTAACTACAATTACTTTACCCACCTTTTCAAGAATGTGGATATTCTTTTGCTGACACTTATTGAAAATCTGCCTTTAATGCTGCTCTTGGGTTATTTTGTACGCAAGGTTTATGTACATGGACTTGCAAAGGATCATAAGAACTTTTTGTATGCGCTCTTTTTTGTTATAACTGTGGGAGTACTCTCTCTTTTAATAATGTGTGTGTCCCCTAATTTTCCGGCCCGCTCCACAGCACCTTTTACTATGTTTTTGATTGTGGCTGCAGTCTGTGTTTATGAATTTCTAAAAGAGCACAAGGTACCTCTTATGAGTACTCCTAGAGTCAGAATTGTTGAAATTTTATGCCTTGCGCTCTGTCTTGCTACCATGGTTAATCTGGTCTTTTGTCTTGAGGTGGCAAGGGAGGATGCCCTGCAGGAAAAAGAAGTTATCATGTCGCAGATAAATGAAGGGAAGAAAGATCTGGTGTTACCAGTTAACAATGTCAAAAAATCACGCTACCTTTTCATTTCTGAGGCCAGAGTTGACAAGAATTATTATGTGAACAGGATCTTAAGCCGTTATTATCATGTGGATTCTGTAACGCGTCCGTGTTATGCTCACTCTGATATTTGGCATTCGGATTTACGTTATTTTAACTCTTATGGAGAAAAGGTATGTCAGACTTACTAAAGTCTCTTTTAAAAACTGTAAGCGATAATGAGAAGAATGTAAATGGTTCGGCTATAGATAATTACTATCTTTACAACTGTTTAAGATTAGAACAGCGCATGTCCTGTGCCCAAAGAGCCTATGACAGTGAGTGTCGTGATCTGCTTTTGGAGAGCGAGAATATTGATCTTGAGAAGATGAAACTCACGATTAAAATGACTATTTCGCAGTTTCCAACCAACGACAAAATGGTGATTAGAAGCGCTCCGATGCTGCATCATAAATAAAGCTATTCTTATACTGAGCCTTATTCTGTATGAAAGTCATTTTCCCTTATCTTGCCCTGGCTCCTAGGCTCACCTTATGGCAGGAATTTGTAAATAGCAGTTCCTGTCTTAAAGAAGTGATTGTGATTACGGTGGCTGAAAATAAGGAGGCCTTTTTAAGTCTTGATTTAAGGTTTCCTGTTGTAGTGGTGGAGGTTCTGGCTGATACTTCCTATCATGAGGCCATACGTAAAGCGCTTTTTTCTTTGGCAGACAGTACGCAGGATCTTGAGGAAATTGCTATTCTGCCACCTGCCTTTGTAATTGATGACAAAACCCTCGTTTATGCCAAAAATCTTCTGCATAAAGACTGCACTCTGGTTTTTATGGATCAAGATGACAATGTGGTGCACCGCATTGAAGATAAAAATAAGGTAGAATTATCAGACTATACCCTGTATCCTGCCTATGACAAAGAGCCTCAGCGAGAAGATTATGCTACATTTTTACTTGGATTTTACAAATCTTTAAGTATGTTTTTCAATCTTGAAGAGTGTCAGAGACTTCAGGCGCATTACCTTTACAAATACTTTTATCTTAGGCTTTATGCTCAAAAAAAATATACGGCCCATATCGTCAATAACCGATTTTTTTTCGATGCCGGAGAGACACTTTGCTGTAACCGTGTGTATGCTCAGGATCTGGAGTATGCGAGGGCACTTCCGCAATTTTTTAAAAAACCTCCAGAATTTAGAGGATTAAGACGGCTTCTGGGCTGTGCCTATGCTGATAGCCACTTTTATCTTTGTCTTTTTTCTAAAATTCTAAGAGTCCGTATTAAACGAGAACCTCGTTTTCCTAAAAACGCAATGGTTTACAGGAAAGTTAATCCTGTAAAGTCTTTTCCTGTGAAAAGGGCCGCTATTGTGGCCGGTTTTACTAAAAACGGTGAGATCTCAAAGAGTACCTTTAACTATCTTTGCAAAATAAGGGAAAACTGTGATTATGTGGTGTTTGTTGCCGATTCTTTGGCTGCACCGTCCTGTATTGAAATACTTGCAAACTTAACCGATGCACTTATTATTGAAAGACATCGTGAATATGATTTTGGCTCCTACAAAAGAGGTTTCATGCTTTTGCATGACAACGGTATTTTAGATAAGGTAGACTCGCTTCTTTTGTGCAATGACAGTATTGATTTTGTGGGTGAGAGTACGGCACTTGATGAGATTTTTGTCAAAGCCAAAGACTATGACGCCTATGGTCTGTGCTATGCTACCTATGGCTTTGGCGAGCGTTTAAAGCGTCACCATTATGCCTGGGTAAAAATGCCGCATCTGCAGAGTTATTTTGTGATTCTGCAAAAAAAGGCCTTTTTAGCCCCTGCTTTTGGTGATTTTATGCAAAAGATCAAAAGACTAAAGAACAAAAGAGAAATCATAAAACAGTATGAAATGGGATTTTCCTCAATGCTGAAGTCTTTGGGACTAAGTCTTGGCTCTTATTATCCATTTGATGAGCATAACGTGGTTAATCCTTATGTCATCTATTTAAGCGGGCATCTTGACAGACCTCTCTTTACTAAGCACATGCTGTCGCACACTGCCTATGTCAGTGAATAGCAAGAAGGAGTGATGATGAAACCCATACTCGTACATGTCCATGTTTTTTATAAGGAACTGTGGCCGCAGATTTTGACTTATCTTAAATCTCTTGAGGGTTACCCTTATGAATTGTATATTTCGACAGTGAAGGGAGATGGTGAGTTTTTAGAGGTGCTAAAAGAGATCCCCTCTAAAAGCATAATGGTTCTTGATAATCTTGGGTATGATATCCTGCCTTTTTTTAAGGTCCTAGAGCAGGTTAATCTTGATAACTACAGTTATGTCATAAAAATTCACACGAAAAGAGATATTCCTGTTAGGGAATCATTTTTCTGGTTTCGGGGGGCAAGATGGCGTGAGGCTCTTTTAGACTTTTTAAAAACTCCCCAAACATTTCAAAGAACCATTGAGGCTTTTGAAAATGAACCCCGTTTAGGTATGCACGGGGGCGCTATCACTATTTATAACGCATTTTGCGACGGACACGATTCTTATTGTGCCGTGCGTGACTTTATGACAAGCCATGCTCTTACCTTAAAAAAATATCATTTTGTGGCCGGTTCAATCTTCATGGTGCGCTCGCAACTGTTAAAGGCAGTACAGACTTTTGCCTTAAAAGACAGTGATTTTGTTATTCCCAAGGATGAGCATGATACCTTTTTACTGCCGCATGTGCTTGAGAGAGTATTAGGATGTGCGGTCTATGCTCAGGATTACTGGATAAAGGATACGCAGAAAAACGCCTTTATTTGTGCTGGCATATCTTGGCTTATGAATCTTAGCAAGATCATTATGACCTATATTCTTACGGTGCGGATCACCAAAAGTAACAAACTTCTCATAAAATTTTTGAAGATCCCGGTTTTTGCACTTAAACTTAAAGAGTAGTAAACAAGTTATGTCATAAGGAGCGCATATGTCGATATTAGGAGCTGTGGCCGTGCCGCATCCGCCACTGATTATCCCAAGTGTCGGACAGGGCAGGGAAGATGGGATCGGACATACCATTATTGCTTATCAGAAGGCTATGCAGTTTGTCTCTTCTCTAAAACCCAAGACCGTGGTGATTGTAAGTCCTCATGCCACTGCCTATCAGGACTATCTGCACATGTCCAGTGGGGACATGGCAGAGGGTGATTTTAGTGCCTTCGGTTCACCTGATGAGAAGGTAACTTGCAGATATGACATGAAAATGGTAGAACTTTTGGAGGAGCTGTGTGCTAAGACGCATCTTAGTGCCGGCAGCTATGGAGAGCGCGTCTATAAGCTCGATCACGGCACCGCCATTCCGCTTTATTTTCTCAATAAATTTTACAAAGATTATGAAGTTGTACGTATTGGCATAAGTGGTCTTAGTCTAGGTGATCACTATAGACTCGGCATGCTTGTAAAAGAGGCTTCCGAGCTTTTGGATAAACGCGTGGTCTTTATAGCCAGCGGAGATCTCTCCCATAAACTTAAGGATGACGGACCTTATGGCTACAGTGCTCACGGCCCTGTTTTTGATAAGAAGATTGTCGAAATCTTTAAAAACGCTAATTTCCTTAAACTGCTGTCTCTCTCTCCGCATCTTTGTGAGAGCGCCGCGGAGTGCGGACACCGCTCTTTTGTGATGATGGCCGGAGCCTTGGACAGAATGGAGGTAACAGCAGACTTTTTGTCTTATGAAGGACCATTTGGTGTAGGCTATGCGGTGGCTACCTTTTTGCCATCGACTGTGAATAATGACAGAGACTTTGTAGAACAGTATGAAAATAGCATTAAAGCGGATATTGCAGCAAAGCGTAAACAAGCCTCGATTTATGTAAGACTTGCACTTTACACCATGGAGTACTTTCAGAAAGAGAGAAAAAATCCGCCCCTGCCTGATTTTATTGAAAAAGAGGGGCAGGCTCTTTTGGCAAACAAAGCCGGAGTTTTTGTCTCCATAAAAAAATTTCACGAACTGCGTGGCTGTATCGGTACCATTCTTCCTGTCACAGACTCTGTTGCCGAGGAGATTATGCGTAATGCCATTGAGGCGTCTAATTCTGATCCGCGGTTTCCACCTATAACTTATGATGAGCTGCCTTATCTTGAGGTAAGTGTGGATGTTTTAAGTCAGCCTCAACGCGTTGATTCAATTGATGAACTTGATGCCAAACGCTATGGTGTGATTGTGAGGGCAGGCAATAAATGCGGGCTTCTTTTGCCTAATCTTGAAGGCGTGGATACTGTTAATGAGCAGATCAGGATCTGCAGACAAAAGGGCAGAATCGGGGAGGATGAGACTGTCACCCTTGAGCGTTTTGAAGTGGTAAGATATTACTAGGATGATTTCATCAAATCGCAATTTTGCTGTATGTAATCTGTGTCCGCATCACTGTCACCTGAAGGAAGGAGCAAGCGGAATATGCAGAGCGCGGAAATGTGTTGAGGGGAAAGTTGTCAGTTCTAGTTATGGAAATCTCAGTGCGCTGGCCCTCGATCCTATTGAAAAAAAGCCTTTATATCATTTTCATAAGGGCTCTCAGATCCTCTCTGTAGGCAGTTTTGGCTGTAATCTTAAATGTCCCTTCTGTCAGAATCATGAGATTTCCATGGGTACTTCAACTCATGATAATTACTATGCGCCAGATGATATTGTAGATTTAGCCCTAAAATTAAAGCATGAATGCGGTAATATTGGGGTGGCTTTTACCTACAATGAGCCTTTGATTAGTTATGAGTATGTACTGGATACTGCCAGACTGTTGAAACAGGCAGACTTATGCACCGTGCTGGTGACTAACGGTACCATTTGTGAGGAGCCTTTTTTGGCGCTGCTGCCGTATATTGATGCGCTTAATATTGATTTAAAGGCTTTTTCACCGCATTTTTATCGAAAGATAAAAGGTGATTTTGACACAGTATTAAACAATATCAGACTTGCCCATGAGTTCTCTCATGTGGAGATTACGACACTCGTGATTGACGGTGTCAACGACAGTGATGAGGATATGGAGAGAGAGTGTCAGTTTCTTTGTTCCATTGATAAGGAAATGCCATTACATCTCTCAAGATGCTTTCCCCGCTACAGATGGAGTCATATTAGAATTACTCCTTATGAGACTTTAGATCGCTTATTGGGGATTGCCCAAAAATACTTACACCATGTTTATCTTGGCAATGTTTAAAAAAAAGAGGCCTAAGCCTCTTTTAAGATATCAATTCGGTTATTTTATTCCCAGGCGTTAGACCCCTGGCGATTCTTTTCAGAATCCATTTTCATATTGTTCCAGACATTGCTGACAATCTTGGAGGTTTTCTGGGATGTTTCCTCCATAAAATACATGGTATCCATCTTTTCGCTTGAGAGATTGATGCTTGGATTATTCTTAAGTTCATCAGAAATGTTATTGATAGCCTCGTCAACAGGCATAATATAGCCGATTTCTTCAGAAAGTTTGACCGCATTTTTAGGATCTAAAAGCCAGTTAAACCAGGTGTAGGCATTCTCGAGATTTTTGGCACCGCGTGGAATAGTCCAGGAGTCAAACCACATGATAGAGCCTTCTTTTGGCACCACATACTCCACTGTATAGGCAGGATTTCCTGTTTTTGACAAGTGCTGAGCCTGCACAAAATCGCCTGAGTAGCCAATGGCGACACAGATTTCGCCTGATGCAATGTCAGTTACATAACGATTTGACTGAAAATAATTGGTGTTGGCTGCAAGTGCAGTTAAAATCTTGCGGGCTTCTTCAAAGTCCTTTGGATCCTCACTGCGAGGCGGTTTTTTGAGATAATGCTGAACGGCAGATATAACCTCAATAGGTGAATCAATGATGGCGATACCACATTTTTTGAGTTTGGCTGAATTCTTTGGATCTAAAAGATCGTTCCAGGACTCAAATTTAAAGTCAGGTCCCATAACTTCTGCCACTTTTTCCTTGTTATAGCCAATGCCTATGGAAATTTCGATATATGGATAAGCGTAGTCATTGTTTGGATCGATGGTAGCTAATTTTTCCAGACGGGCACGATTCTGTTTTACCCAGTTGGGGATTTTGCTATGGTCAATTTTTTGCAGCGCACCGGCTTTAGCCATTCTTGGAACATTGTAACTTACCACAATGGCTGCATCAAATCCGGTATTTCCTGCTAGAAGTCTGGTTTCCTGCAGCTCGTTAGAATCATATTCTACATAGGAGGTGGTAAGTCCCGTGTCTTTTTCAAAATCGGCTACCGTATGTTCGCCAATATTGTAACTCCAGTTCCAGATATTTACTTTGTCACTTTTAGCGTAAGCCTGCGAGCCTATAACAGTAAGTAGGGCACAGGAAAGAGTGCATAAAGATTTTACCTTCATTCATGTCTCCATCGTGAAATAACAAAACACTTTAAGATTATATCTAAAAACGAATAGTTATATATATGTGTATATCAAAGAATTGAAAGATAATCGAAATTTTTTAAAAATAAAGGGTCAACGCTTAATCCCGTAAAGAAAACTCAAAAAACTTGCCTTGGTAAAAAGGTTCCAAAAGAGAGTCTATGACTTCGTTACCGGTCCTGCCCTAACTTTACTATATTAACTCAAGTCCTTTTTTGAGAAAATAGTCTTTAATTTTGAGAATGATTGTCTTAACGCCTGCTAAATCTCTTCAAAACTGTGTAATGTTTGAGAACATAGGTATTTTTAATTTGTGTGCTCAATTTTGGTGAATCTATTTGTATTATATTGACTATTTCACGTTTAAGTGGAATGATAATCTAAAGTCTGGTAGTAAACCGGCTTTTGGTCCTAGTTGGAATCGGGAAGATTCCTTGTTTTGGTCTAGGAGGTGATTATGATCCTTTTAAAGAGTTTTATTTTTTCCATAAAGAACAATTCAAAATGTTGCAAACAGCAGTTATCTTTGTGCGCTGTGTTTCCTTTGACATGTGTTTCATTTCTTTTTAGTCTTAAACGAATGCCTGTTCTGGCATAACTATCTTCTTTTGCAGAATATTACTGTCTGCGGCTTTCTATTTTTTGGCAATCTTTAGAGATTTTAAGTAGGTTTTTTGTGGCCGCATTTTAGCCAATGATCACGTCTACCTACTGATTATTAACACTTTTTTTAAACTGTAAGGAATAAACTATGTTTTTTAGAAAAACTGCAAGTGTACTTTTTTTGGCATTAACTGTGGGGCTTTTAGGTTGCAAAGAAGAATCCACTGATGCTGGTGCTAAAGACTCAAACACCAATACATTTGAGAAAGTTATTAGATTTGGTTTCTGTCCTGGTCCTTATTCTAAGATGGTTTCAGATTTTATTGAAAAAGAGCTAAACAAGCAGGGCTACAAGGTTGATTATATTGAATTTACCGATTATGTTCAGCCGGATTCAGCATTGGATAGTGGAGATATTGATGCAAATCTTATGCAGCATCAATCTTACCTTGATGCCATCAAAAAATCTCAGGGCTTTAAAATAACCGGCATCATCAATGTTCCTACGCTAGGTCTTGGGGTTTTTTCTGAAAAATACAAGAGTTTTGATGAAGTTCCTCAAGGTGCTAAGGTGGGAATTCCGACTGATGCGGTTAATCTGGCCAGAGCCTTGAGAATAGCGCGAGATCTTGGTTATATAACGCTAAAAGCAGAAAAGGATGAGCAAAAAGCCTCCATTGCCGATATCTTTGAAAATCCTAAGGAACTTGAATTTGTCCCTCTTGAGGCGGCGCAGATTTCACGTTCTCTTGACAGTTTAGCCCTGGGTTTTGTCCCTGGCAATTATGCCATTGCTGCTAATCTTGATTATGCAAAAGCCCTTGGCGTAGAGAATGTTGCCGAAAACATCAAAAATGTGATTGCGGTAAGAGAGGAAGATAAGGATACCTTAGGTAAAGTGCTTTTAAACATAGTAAAGAGTAAGCAGTTTATTGAGGCCTTAGAGGCTAATCACTACTATGATTCTTTCACTCGACCAAAATGGTGGAATGAGGTAAAGGAGCAGCAATGATTCGTCTTGAAAATGTCAGTGTTACTTATGCTCATGAAGACTGTATCTTTAATGCAGTGGACAGGGTAGATTTGGAAGTAAAAGAAGGCGAATTTTTTGGCATTGTCGGCACATCAGGTGCCGGCAAGTCGACACTGGTGCGCACCATTAACCTGCTTGAGCGTCCTACTTCTGGAAAAATCTATATTGCGGATAAAGAGATAACCAACCTTAAAGGAAAAGATTTATCTTTACTGCGCCAGAGTATCGGGATGATTTTTCAGCATTTTAATCTCATCAAAAACGCCACGGTCTTTGATAATGTCGCCTTTGCTTTAAAAGCCTCCAACACGCCAAAACCGGCCATAAGACCTAAGGTTATTGAACTGATTGCGCTGGTGGGACTTGAAAAATATGAGCACAAGTATCCTAATGATCTTTCTGGGGGACAAAAACAGAGAGTTGCCATTGCAAGAGCGCTGGCCAATTCTCCTAAGATTCTACTGTGTGATGAGGCTACCTCGGCACTTGATCCTGATAATACCAAGGAAGTTATGCACTCTCTTATAAAGATCAGGAAGACTTATCCTCTGACCGTGGTGTTTATTACGCATCAGATGGAAGTTGCCAAGAGTCTTTTTGACAGAGTGGCGGTGATGTCTCAAGGGAGAATTGTGGAATGCGGCAGTACCTATCAGGTTTTTTCAAAACCCAAAAGCGCTGAAGCGCAAAAACTTCTTGAACGGTCGTTATCTTTTGCTCTGCCTTTTGAAATTAAACAGCATATTGGAGAACTCTATAGGCTAATTTTTAAAGAAGAATGTGCCTATGAGCCTATCATTGCTGAAATCTCAAGAAAATTTGGCGTAGAACTGAGCATTATTGCGGGGAATATAGAATATATCAATAATAAGCCTCTAGGTTCGTTAGTCGTAAGTCTGAGGCGGGATCTTGATGAAAAAATGAAAAGTGACGTCCTTTTTTATCTTAAGGAAAAAGCCTTTGTAAGTACGTATAAGGAGATGTAAATGCTAGAGGAAACACTGGAAATTCTGCAAAGAGAATTGGGTAAATCCCTGTATGAAACTCTTATTATGATGGGGATCTCCTTGGCTGTAAGTCTGATCTTTGGACTTACTCTTGGTTTTCTTTTGTATCTTACAGCGGATAGAAATTTCTTTAAAACACGTGTTTTGCATAAATTGGTAGCCTTTGTTATAAATTTTATCCGCTCTGTGCCTTTTATAATTTTGGTGGTTTTTTCCCTGCCTCTGACTTTCTATCTTGTTGGC
>CACYBT010000101.1 GCA_902772715.1 uncultured Succinivibrio sp. | reverse complement strand
TTAGTATAAGGATTTTATGTATGGATAAAATGATAAGCGCACTTCCCATTATGGTCAATAATTATGCCAAACTATTTGGCGTTAGTGTCAGAATTCAGGGTACTGTAGCCTACACTAATGGAAAAACAATAACCTTACCCCGTCTGGATATCAAAGATCCTATAAAAGCCCGTTTAGCCTATGGGTATCTTGCTCATGAATCGGCCCATATCCGTTATACTGATTTTAAAATCCTCGAAAAGGAGGAGATTAAAAATAATCTGCTGCTGTTTTCACTGTTTAATATTTTAGAGGACAATCGCATTGAAAAACTTATTTCCCGTGAGTACATCGGAGTATTTGAAAACCTGGTTTTGCTAAACAGTTATTATGAGACTGAGTGGCAACATTTTTGCAGTACTCTTGGCAGTATCAGTATTTTTAACGTTACTTTAGCCTTGATTCAGTGTTATTCACAGTGTTACTGTCAGCGATATTTAACATCAAGGAAAAAATCAAGATTACTCTATTTTCATCTCAAAAAGCGCATAGGCTATCAAGTGGTTAATGCACTTTTGACAAAGATCAAACTCTGTTCTAAAAGTAAAAACTCACACGAGGTTTATGAATGTGCTCTTGAAATATATGCCCTCTTACGCCATCTTGATTATCAAAATGAAAAAAATATTGCGAATAATACCGAAAAAAACGACGAAAGACTGTCTATAGATAATATTGAAAGAGGACAGTTGAGAAACAGCAGTAAGAATTCGGCTGAATTTTTAAATGAATACTGTAAATTCAGACGATACAGCAATGATGATGTGGGGCAGGTTACTCCTAGTAAAAATGCAGCCGCAATTATTCAGGAAAATAGCTGTAGCCAAAGCAGTTCCTCTCGAGATGATTTTGGAGTCATAACAGAGAGAGTGTGTCAAAATGGCAGAATTGACTACCTCCGGCTGTTGGACAATACTTATGGTATTCGCAATGCTTTGCATTATAGAGTGAAGAGCTATGTGGATACTCTTGGCAACAGTACCTTAAGAGGAACGCGCATTGATCCTGTCAAAGCACAGCGGATCCCTTTTGGGGAGGAACGTATTTTTATGGATCGTGTGTTAAAAAAGGATTTTTCAACAGCCGTGCATATTCTAGTTGATGTTTCAAGCTCAATGCTTTCAACGGATGGCGAACAGACGACACGCTGTGATGAAGCCTGTCGGGTGGCGCTGATGCTTTCTTTGGCTTTAGAAGGAATTGATGGTATTAAAACCATGGTGACCTATTTTCCGGGGATAACTTCAGAATATGAAATTGCCTTGCGGGCAAATGAAAAGGCATCGCTTATGGCGCCAAGATTTGATCAAAAACCGCGAGGCTCTACACCCTTAGCCCAGGCCTTGTGGTTTGCTTTTGATAAACTTAAGGAAGTTTCGTTTAAAAGAAATATCGTGCTTGTAATAACTGACGGCATGCCTGACAGTGTCAACAATGTCAAAAACTGCTTTGATTATGCTCGTGAGGAGAAAATAGAAATCTATGGCATTTCTATTCGCTCTGAGCTGATAAAAAATATCTTTGATAATGCCTGTGTCATTGAGAATGCCACTATGCTTGAGGAAAAGGCTTTTACTTTGATTTCATCCTTATTTTCGTTACAGAACAACGAAGTAAAATTTTCGACAGCTGTTATGGAATAGGATATTAACTTATAATTAAAGCGATTAAGTTCACAAAACTCTTTAATCATATCCATGTTAAGAGTGTTGCCAAAACGGCGGGGACGGATAAAAAGAGGATTCATCACTTCATAAGAACTCATGAAAAGATCCTTTAAATACGAAGTCATATCTACATAATAGTCATTCTTTTCAATAATGGTTCTAAAATTCTCGCAACTTTGAAGAAACAATAAATCACTTGGCATATGCGACTTCCATACCAACTTATTGCACGTGTTTTATCATTGAATACAGCAGGTACGGGAATTGTAAGTGGAAAATTGTATTTGCAAACATGATTTGCTGTTTTTATGGAAAGACTAAATTTTGTCAAAATGTTAAAATGGCATCAAATTTTGTTTGAGGACTTTAAATTGTTAAGAAGTGATTTTACATTTGATTTACCAAAAGAATTGATTGCCTTTTATCCATCAGAAAAGAGAAGTGCTTGCAGAATGTTGTATCTTAACGGTGATAACGGATGTTATGAAGATCAGCATTTTTATGATCTTGAAAATTATCTGGAAAAGGGTGATTTGCTTGTGTTTAACGATACTAGGGTTATTCCTGCAAGAATGTACGGAAGTAAAAGTACGGGGGGGAGAGTAGAATTTCTCATTGAGCGTATATTAAGTGCACACAGTGCTCTCACACATCTTAAAAGTAGTAAATCTCCAAAGGAAGGAGCAATTTTAAAAATTGACGGTGGGTATGAAGTAAAGGTTACGGGAAGAGAGGGAGAGCTCTTTTTAATTGAAACTAACGGCAGCAAATCAATTTTGGATATATTAAATGAAGTAGGTCATATTCCGCTTCCACCTTATATCGAAAGAGAGGATGAGGCTTTAGATCGGGAACGTTATCAGACGGTATACTCAAAAGTTCCTGGCGCTGTGGCCGCTCCTACAGCGGGTTTACATTTTGATAATAAACAGCTGGAATCCTTAAGAGAAAAGGGAATTAACATGGCCTTTGTGACATTGCATGTGGGGGCTGGGACTTTTCAGCCTGTACGTGAGGATGATATTTTAAAGCATACCATGCACAAGGAATTTGTGAATTTATCAAAGGAAGTTGCAGATCTGGTTATTGCCACTCATAAAAACGGACATAAAGTGGTGGCAGTTGGCACCACTGCTGTGCGTTCCCTAGAATCTGCCGCGGCTTATGCAATGAAAAACAATTCACAAGATGAGATTACTCCGTTTGTAGGTGATACTTCCATATTTATCTATCCTGGATATACCTACAGAATTGTGGATGCGCTTATCACCAATTTTCATCTTCCTGAATCCACTCTTATCATGCTGGTAAGTGCTTTTGCTGGGTATAAAAATACCATGCAGGCATATATGCATGCAGTTAAAGAACAGTATAAGTTTTTCAGTTATGGTGATTGTATGTTTATAACCAAAAATCCCAAGGCGCAGGAAGATTTGCCTCCATCAGCAAAGAGTAATATGTCATGAAATTTGAAGTAAAAAAAACAAGCGGTAAAGCCCGCTTAGGGCAGATGGTGTTTGAGAGAGGAGTAGTAAGAACACCTGCTTTTATGCCTGTAGGAACCCTAGGAACCGTCAAATGTCTGCGTCCTGAAGAGGTCAGCGAGATTGGAGCGGATATCCTTCTTGGCAATACCTTCCATCTGTGGCTAAGACCTGGTACTGAGGTGATTAAGGCTCATGGTAGCTTGCATGAATTTATGCGCTGGGATAAGCCAATTCTAACTGATTCCGGCGGTTTTCAGGTTTTTTCCTTATCTGATATTCGTAAGGTGACGGAAGAGGGAGTAAAATTTCGTCATCCAATCAATGGCTCAAAACTTTTCCTATCCCCTGAAATCTCCATGCTGATCCAGTATGATTTAGGCTCGGATATCGTTATGCAGTTTGATGAATGCATAGGACTTCCGGCCAAATTCGAGGAAATGCAAAGAGCCATGCGTCTATCTTTGCGCTGGGCTTTGCGTTCTAAAGAAGAGTTTACTCGTCTTGGCAATAAAAATTCGTTGTTTGGGATCATTCAGGGCGGTTCAAATGAGGAACTACGTGAGGAATCAATTCAAGGCCTTCTTGATATCGGCTTTGATGGCTATGCTATTGGCGGCTTGGCCGTAGGTGAACCCAAACCAGTCATGTACAAGGCCTTGTCGCATATCACACCGCTTATGCCAAAGGATAAACCGCGCTATCTCATGGGAGTTGGCACACCTATGGATATTCTGGAAGGAGTACTCAATGGCGTAGATATGTTTGACTGCGTGATGCCGACGCGCAATGCCCGCAATGCCCATCTTTTTACCTCGCAGGGAGTGGTGCGCATAAGAAACAGTAAATATGCCATGGATACAACTCCTTTGGATGAAAACTGTACCTGCTATACCTGCAGAAACTTCACCAAGGCTTATTTGCATCATCTTGACAAATGCCATGAAATTCTGGGGGCGCATTTAAATACTGTTCATAATCTGCATTTTTATGAGAATTTTATGCAGGAGATCCGAAAGGCTATAGAGACAGATACGCTTTTAGAGTTTGCTGAGAATTTTTATAAAGTGTATGGTTTGCCTCAAAAAGTCTAATTTTGTGATATACTTCATAACTGTTTTTTTAGACTGTTTTTGTTTTTGTAACAGTTTCAAGTAGTTAGTTTTTGCTGGCAATTGTAACTAAGCGCTTTTATAAGTTTTTTATGCTAGTTTTTGCAGCAGGAATTAGTCATAATTTTTTTTATAAGACCAGTTTTTACTGATATAAAGGTGTTGTAAATGGGTATTATTTCTACTGCATATGCTGAAGAAGCCGCAGCTGCACAGCAGCAGGGCGATTTAAGTATGATCATCGTTCTTACTTTGTGTATGGTCGCATTTTATTTTCTGTTCATGCGTCCAAATTCCAAAAAACGCAAAGAAATGCAGAAGCTCTTGGATAACCTTACAGTGGGTGACGAGGTTTTGACTAACGGTGGTATTGCCGGCAGAATCGTTAAACTCCCAGACAATAAAGAATATGTCTTAATTACGGTTTCCTCAGAAATAGTTATGCAAATTAAGCGTAATTATATTGTTGCTGTTCTACCAAAAGGAACGCTTGAGGCTGTCGCTGAAAAAATAAAATAAGATCCTGCCAGGGTTCTGGCTCATTTAGTTGATAGGTAATTTAAGTGCTCAATAAGTTTCCTTTATGGAAAAACATTATGGTGTTTTTAATTATCGCCATAGGTTTTTTCTATTCTTTACCGAATTTTTATGGTGAAGATCCAGCCATACAGATTTCCGGTACCCATGGTACTGAAATGAATCAGCAGACCGTGGATAGCATCAAGGCCACTTTAGATGCCAAGGAAATTCATGGTCAATATGAATTTGCAAACGAATCACTTCTGATTAGGTTTTCTAATACTGAAGAGCAGTTGACTGCCAAGGAAATACTGGCAAAATCCTTAGGTGACAATTATGTTACCGCATTGAATCTGGCTCCTGCCACTCCTGAGTGGATGCGTTCTTTAGGCATGCATCCGTTAAAATTAGGTCTTGATTTGCGCGGTGGTGTGCATTTTCTGATGGAAGTCGATATGGATGAAGCCATGAAGAAGATGAGAAGTCAGTTGACTAATGATTTCAGAACCGAACTGCGCAATCACAATTTA
>CACYBT010000100.1 GCA_902772715.1 uncultured Succinivibrio sp. | reverse complement strand
TGAGTTTTAACCCGTTCTTCTGGTAAAATACCAATAATACAGTCACAGCGCAGATTTTTTACAAAAATTTTATCCATAAAATAGCTATAATGGTCTTAATTGATCAAGAGGCCAACGCGGAAACACTCTGATACAATTATCAGATAGCTGTCCGCTTAAAAAACGCAACATTCCCACCTGTGCTATCATCGCCCCGTTGTCAGTACAGAATTCCTTGCGTGCAAAAAAAACTTTTCCCCGAAGACTATGCATGAGTTTTATGAGACTCTCTCGGATCATAAAGTTTGCGCTGACACCTCCGGCGACCACCAGGCTATTGATCCCGCACTCTCTTAAGGCACGTCTACACTTATGACACAGAGTATCAGCCAAAGCCTCAGTAAAGCCCAACGCAATATCACATTTGACATTATCAAGATCTGATTTATGCTCAAGAATAGCATTCAGAACCGCTGTTTTAAGTCCAGCAAAACTAAAATCACAGTTAGGTTTTTTGATCATAGGCCGAGGAAAAACAAAAACACCGCTGCGCCCTTTTTTTGCCATAACTTCAAGTCCAGGTCCACCAGGATAAGGTATTCCCAAAAGTTTTGCTGTTTTATCAAAAGCCTCTCCAGCAGCATCATCAACAGACTGTCCTAAAATTTCATAGTCCCCAGGTTTTGAGACCTTAATTAGTAGTGTATGACCTCCAGAGATCAGCAGAGCTACAAATGGATATTGCGGTTTATCCTCTTCAAGCATTGGCGCTAGAAGATGGCCTTCCATATGGTGTACCGCAATTGCAGGAATACCAAGTCCATATGCTAGTGCTCCTGCCTCCATGGAGCCTGCTAAAAGGGCTCCGATAAGACCAGGACCTGCTGTATAGGCTATGGCATCAAGATCTTTTAGAGTCAAATGGGCTTTATCAAGACAAGTTCTGACCAAAGGAACAATACGCTTGATATGATCACGCGAAGCCAATTCAGGAACCACTCCACCATATTCAGCATGCATGGCAATCTGCGTATGCAATACATGGGACACGAGCCCCTCTGTATCTGAATAAATGGCTATTCCTGTCTCATCGCAGGAGGATTCAATCCCTAATACTCTCATTTATAACCTCTTTTGCCGCTGTATTTTAGCATAAAAAAAGTTAATATCAGAACTAATACTTAAGTATAAAAGTAACAGGACCGTCATTCATGAGACTTACTTGCATATCGGCACCAAATTGACCTTGCTCAATATGCAGACCGCTTTTATTTAGTTCTTCTAAAAAAAACTCATAATATTCTTTGGCTAATACAGGCTTAAGAGCTGTATCAAAAGATGGACGGTTACCATCTTTGGTATTAGCGGCAAGCGTGAACTGCGAAACCACTAGAATGGAACCTTTGATATCCCTAACACTAAGATTCATCTTATCCTCAGCATCACTGAATATTCTGAATTTGAGGATCTTAGAAACAAGTTTTAAAACGGACTCCTTTTTATCATCTTTTTCAAAACCCAGAAAAATCAGTAGTCCCCTGTCAATTGAGCCTAAAGTTTCACCGTTACTCTGTACGGTTGCTTT
Organism: uncultured Succinivibrio sp.; assembly: GCA_902772715.1. Lineage (GTDB taxonomy): Bacteria > Pseudomonadota > Gammaproteobacteria > Enterobacterales > Succinivibrionaceae > Succinivibrio. The sequence continues at coordinate 985 of CACYBT010000100.1, read as the reverse complement.
AGTTACACGTTGCAATAAAGCGAGCATGATACATCCTAAAAAAACAATAATGAAAAAATTTTAAACCACGAGCAGTCATATTGACATCTCCTATGACTGTAAGCCATTTTTTTATCATTATATGGTAATCGATTAACTTATAAACACATTTTTGCAATCGGTGTTGAATGCATATCCTCAACGTTAACATGCCTAGCCTAAATTTACTTAAATTCTACTATCCTCAATAGCGCTAATAGTCATGCCAGAAGATAGTTAATAAGTTTTATAGGAGTCTAATAGGCAGCAAAAGCTATTTTTTCATAAAGACAGTGAGAATTTTCCAAAGATTATTGGAGAAGGTGCCTATTACTTAGATAAGATATCCTATTTAAAGAGCGGTTTTTAACACGAGCAATAAAAAATCTTCTTTTTATATGCCAACGCTTTGGCAAGCCCCTTAATATGGATATAGTAAAGAAGTTTTGTTAGTTGACACTCCACACGACTGAAGTCGTGGGTTTCTGTTTCATAGATCACTGCATCACTAGGATACGTCTTACACTAACTCTTTGAGACTTGATCCTCCCGATTTTTTGCACAGACTTAAAATTCCTTATGTCCTACGGCATTGTCAGTATTTTAGGATACTGACAAGTCTTTATTCAGGATGTTTACACTCTCATTCAAATCTCTGTAGTGCTTTGCGTGTCAGCATGGGCCTTCCCATTCCCTAACAAAGAGAGCCCTTTACCAACGGATTTTTAGAGCATCACTTTAATCACGTCTTAAAACTTGGATAAATTGTAGGTACTTTGATTACCTTTCTTCTGTACCACTCAGCCTTGTATTCAAGTGTCTCAAAAATTTTGATGAGGCTACACCTAAAATAGATTTCACAGACGTTACTGTTCACGGGCTTTTAAGAGCATAAGGGCTTTATCATCAATAATTAGAGCCTAAACTCTTCAAAAAGATCCTTAGTTAAGGTTATGGTGTATTCTCC
>CACYBT010000099.1 GCA_902772715.1 uncultured Succinivibrio sp. | reverse complement strand
GTCCTGAAGGTTCTCTTATCTCATCATCTGTGGCTTTGGTGCCAGTTACGGTAGTGAAATTTCCACTCATAGCAAAACCTTAAAATTTTAGTTTACAACACGACATTTTTTTAAGCGGCTCAGTTCCACGGAATTTAATACTTTAAGTGCATTGTGGGTGGCAACCACGGTGGCTCTTGAAGTAATGGTGGCACCGGTTATATAGTCAAAATCACCGCCATTTTTCTTAACATCAAACTTGGCATCGTTAAGTCCATATCCATTTAGCATATCAAGAAAATTGCCGTGTTTTCTATCAACCTTGTCTCCAAGACCTGGAGTTTCCTGTGAAAATTGAATATCGGCCTTATAGATTTTCTTGTTATGGGTAAAGCCACTAATCATAATAAGCGGATCAGAATAGCCCATGGAAGTAGCATAAGTCATGACATATCCGAGAATATCTGGCCCCTTGAATGCTACAAAAAGTTTTTGATTGTGTCCGATATTTTTGTTTGAGACTTCATAACACGTTAAGACCATGCCTTTGGTATTGGCCTCAGGTGGCAAAAGAGAAATTATTTTTTTGGAAATGGAGTGAGACTCATTTTCTTTTATAAGTTCTTCTGTCTGCGTATTGGCTTCAACTACTGCGTATATGCACAGGGCGGCACAAAGAGAAAGCGATAATCCTGAAAGTAATGCTCTTACGGCACGAGGGTACCGATGTGGCTTATCTTTTTCATGGTTTTTTAAAACGGTCTTCATTGCATCATTCATGATGTAATTCCTCTTTAGAAAAGTTAACTCCGTAGGAACGTCTTGAGGTTAACTTATCAATAAGTGGGGCGCAGCCGTTTGCCAGCATGACGGCAAACGCCACGGCATCAGAGTAGGAACCATAGCCACGGATCATCACGATTAAAAATGCTACCAGTACGGCAAAGTAGATCCTGCCTTTGGAGGTTCCAGCATTGGTAACAGGATCAGTGATGATGTAGAAGGCTCCGAGCATGGTGCCACCAAAGAGCAGTCCATCGGTAACATTCATAAATACCCCAGGGTACCAAAGATGCATCACATACTGTATGCCTGCAAAGGCTAAAAAAAATGTTATCACCATGCGTTTTATGATGATTTTGAAAATACACAGTATGAGACCGCCCAGGCTATAGGCAACGGCTAAAGCGAGGTAGGCCAGATATTCATTGTCTAAAAATGAATGTCCAGAAACTTCATGTAGATTGCCGCTCTTGCGAAAAGACTTGATTTTCTCAAGATAGGTAGCACCCGTAAAGGAATCAACATTGATATTGGACTTATCTTGAGATACCTTGGAATTGGTTTTCTGATATTGATACTTATCATAGCGAAGTACCTGAGCGCGCAGAATTTCTGGATTTTGGCCATTAAAAATGACCTGGGTGACATTTCTAAGATTGGCTACATTAAAGGCGCCCTCATTGGGAATGATAAAGGTATTGGTCATAACCTGTGGACAGGAAATAACCACAAAAATAAAACCCGCCATGGCTGGATTGAAAATATTGTTGCCTAAACCACCAAACACGGATTTAACCACGATAATGGCAAAGGAAGTGGCAATCACGGTGTAATACCAAGGCAATAGCTGCGGTAGGGTAAAGGCTAATAGCAGTGCTGTCACCAGATAAGAGAAATCCGAGAGGGTATGAAGAATGGAGCGTTTTCTTAAAAATGCTACTATGCTCTCCATAATTATAGACGTGAGAGCGCAGATGACAAACTGCACCACAATACCCATGCCAAAGAAATAGATCTGAACAAGTACTGCTGGTACTAATGACAGCAATACAATGAGCATGATTATTCTTGTGGACATTGATGTTTTGAGAAAAGGTGCATTTTGCAGTCCTAGCACCTGTCTTCCGGTACTTTCAGTAGTCTGTATTTCCATATTTTTTATTTCTTTGAACGCAATAGTTTCTTTTTGAGGATCTCAGGTAATGGCACTTTGGTATTTAGATTCAGCTCTTCGGCACTTTTGAGAACTGCGGCGATTTTCTTCTCCTAAACTGGATTTACCAGTTTATCATCAGGTTCAAGCCCGACCAGCAGATCTTTTTTGACGTAAGGTTCAGGTTTAACTGCATATTCAAACTGAGGAACAGGTTTTGAGATGTTCTCACCACGTCTTAGGACCTTTGGCAGTAAATCATTTTTTATATATCCGTAGTTACTGTCTAAATTCAGTATTTTTACTACATTTATGCTACTGTCATCGTCTTCAAGATGCCCATGATGCTGTGCAATATCAATGGCGCGCTTACGGATATCTTTGATCTTTTTGACTTTAACCATATCAGAGTCCTCATTGGCGTCGCTGTTCTTAAGTCTTACGAGCTCTTCTTTTTTTGCCAAAGCCTTTTTCTTGGCCTCTTCAATATTTTTTTGCCGTAAGGAAGCAATTTCTTCAGGACTCATCTTTGATTCTGCTTCCTTCTGGGCCTTAATTCTCTCTAAGGCGGCTTCTTTTTTCTTTTTGCGCTCTTCTTCTTCCCTTAACAGACGCTCCTCTTTTGCCTTCATGCGCTCTTTAGCCATAGCATTGCGTATTTCAAATTCATGAATATGTCTTTCGGCTGCCTTCTCGTAACGGAACTGCGCAGTAAGAGTAATGGAGGATGGACAGATATAGGAACAGGCACCGCATAGAGTACAGTCCTTGATGCCGGCTTTGATACAGGCGGCATGGTTGTGTGATATGCTCTGGGAGTAAAGCATATATGGCACGAGTCGGCTTGGGCAGACACGTGCACAGCGGCCACAGCGAATACAGTTGCTGCTGGTTTTGTGACGCGGTATTTCATCTGAATTTGGACACAGTAATGCCGAGGCTGATTTGGTAATTGGGACATCTATTGAAGGGAGCGTAAAGCCCATCATCGGTCCACCTAGAATAACACGCTGTTTGTATTCAGGTCTTAAGGCAAAAGTGTTAAGAATAAATCTAACCGAAGTGCCGAAGCGCACCCTAATGTTTCCCTGTCTTAGAAGAGATTTGCCATCTACGGTAATAACTCTTGAAATCTGAGGTATGCCATCCACTACCGCCTCTTTGACGGCAAGGACAGTGCCCACATTATTCACGACAATTCCACATTCTGAGGTGTGCTCATGGTAGGGAATTTCAAGATTTGTCACGGCCTTGATAAGATTTCTGGCAGAACCAGTGGGATAAATGACTGGCAGTTCCCTAACCTGTGCCACGTCAGTATTGTAAAGCGCATGCTTCATGGATTCGATGGCTCTTGGTTTGTTCTTTTCAATGGCCACAATCGTGATTTTGGGATTTAAAATCTTTTTTAATATTCTGATGCCTGTGACAATATCCAAAGCACGTTCCTGCATCAGTCTGTCATCGCAGGTAACCATAGGCTCGCATTCACAGCCATTGATAATAAGAACATTGCATTTTTTTGCATATTGGAGGCACGAGGAGAGTTTGGCAGCGGTGGGATACTGTGCGCCTCCTAAGCCTTCTACACCATTGTCATGTATTTTTTTTATAAGTTCTTCTGTTTCGGCATTTTCAAAATCCGCAAGGGGTTTTCTTTCATACTCACTGTCAAATCCATCGGTTTTAATGACTATACATAGCCCTTTTTCACCGCTTGGATGAGGTAAGGTTTCGTTGGAAATGGAGGATACCACTCCTGAGGTGGGAGCATGTAAGGGCACTAATTTGCCATTGGTTCTCGTCAAAGGCTGCCATTTTTTCACTTTTTCGCCGACATTTACAAGAATAACGCCATCCTTGCCTAAGTGCTTCTCGAGCGGCAGACACAGAATGCTTGGAATTGGTAGCTCTTCAATGGCAACTCCTGAAGTATTCTTGAGTTCCTTGGGTTTAATACCTCCAAAGAAGTTGAAGATTTTTCCTTTGAGTATTTTTTTTACAGGAAATGACATGACTTAGTTTCTACTCTTATTTTGAATAACGTTGTATATATTCCAGTTAAAATTGCTTAAATCACGTTCTAAGGTGATTTTTTCAATGCATTTTTCAGGACAGGTATTGATACATTCATCACAGCCTATGCAGATTTCATGATCTACAATGTGCGTCTCTTTGATGACACCTGCAATAGCATCCACCGGACATTTTCTTTTACATTTTCCGCACCCGGTACACTGAGTTTCATGAATATATGCCACTTTACGCGGAGCAAAGAGCTGCTCTTCAAAATCATCGTCATTAGTATAGTTTTCTCCAACTAGCGCTCCTAACTGTTTGGCAACTTCGGCACCCGCAGGTTTGCAAAGATTAACCGGGGCCTCTTTATTAGCAAGAGCCTTGGCGTAGGAGGCGCATCCAGGATAACCGCACTGACCGCAATTAATGCCAGGCAGCAGATTCTCAAGACGCTTTTCAGCACTATTGGTCTTTTTATCCACAAGTGTCGAAAGCAGTGAAAGAAAGAAGCCTACCCCAAAAAGAGTTAAGGACATCTGTATAATAAAATCAAGAGCACTCATACCGCACTTCCTGCGAATCCGGCAAAACCCATAAAGGCTAAAGAGAGAAGACCGGCAGTAACCAGGGCTATTGCGGTATTCTTAAAAGGTTCTGGAATATCTGAGATGGCAAGACGCTCGCGAATTGAGGCGAAAATTACCAACACCAAAGTAAAACCACAGCCAGCACCTAAGGCAAATGCCAAACATTCTGACAGGGTAAAGAGCGAGGACTGCTGTAATAACACCAGGCCTAAGACAATACAGTTAGTGGTGATTAGAGGCAGATAAATTCCTAAAGTATCGTAGAGATCATAGGAGATAAATCTTATTAGTATTTCTACAATCTGTACCGTAAGTGCAATTACGGCAATGTCTACAATAAGATACAGCGAGGTGAGTCCCTGTGGTTCTAACAGCTGAAAATTTACAAAGTAACAGCCAACAGAAGTAATTACAAGCACAAAGGCCGTGGCAATTCCCATTCCGAAGGCGGCGGAGATTTTATTGGAGACTCCCAAAAAAGGGCATAGTCCCAGAAATCTCACCAAAACGAAATTATTTACAATGGCGGCGCCAAAGAATAAAAACAATAAATGTGACATAGTTATCTTACAGTAAAAATTTCGGTATATGATACCGCAAATCTTATTTAATTTCACTTAAAACAGAAAAAGAGTTGCAAATTGACAGCTCCCCATGTCTGAAGCCAGGGGATTCCTATTACCCTACTGATGTTATCAGCTGACCAGTCCATTTCTGGTAGGTCG
>CACYBT010000098.1 GCA_902772715.1 uncultured Succinivibrio sp. | reverse complement strand
GAGAGGTAAAAGCATTAGACATATTATTGAAGTGATATCAAAAACTCCAAGGATGCCTGTAAATGCTTAAGCAACCATGCATGTAATGTTATATATATGTGAATAAATAGCTTCTTGTTTAGCAACCATCAACGTAATAATTAAAGTAGTAAATTCAACTTTCTTTTGTCTCTTTCCTATAATCTTGGATTTAAGAGCATCAAAATACTTTTTGTTTATTGCACTTTTCTTGCTAGTTATCCGAGTAATTTTTGCAGTTAGAAAATAATTTCAATTAGATTTGGGTAGATATTTAATATGAACAGAACGCTCATTATTGCGGAAGCTGGCGTCAATCACAATGGAGATATCCGTATTGCCAAAGAGTTAATTGTTACAGCAAAAAAATGCGGTGCGGATATCGTTAAGTTTCAGACATTTAATCCTAGTAAGTTAACTTCTAAAAGTGCAAAAATGGCTGAATATCAACAGGTGAATCTAGGTCGCATTGATACACAGTTTAACATGTTGAGTAAACTTGCATTAAAGCACAGTGATTTCATTGAACTTGCATCGTATTGCAATAGGATTGGAATTACGTTTCTATCAACACCGTTTGATTTAGAGAGTATAGAATTATTAGACAAATTGCAAAATATCTGGAAGATTCCTTCTGGTGAAATTACAAATTACCCGTATCTTGTGAAAATAGCTAATACCAAAAAGGATATAATTCTATCTACAGGTATGAGTACATTAGAAGAAGTTGATGCGGCTATAGACGTTTTGAAACAGAACGGATCAGGAAAAATTACAGTTTTGCACTGTACTACAAGTTATCCTACCGCTATGCAGGATGTTAATTTAAATGCCATGCTAACTCTTAAAGATCATTGTCAATGCCAAGTCGGATATTCCGATCACACTTTGGGTATAGAAGTACCGATCGCTGCTGTTGCAATGGGAGCTACGGTTATTGAAAAGCATTTTACTTTAGATAGAAGTATGGAAGGACCGGATCACATAGCAAGTTTGGAACCAGATGAGTTAAAAAAAATGGTTAATTCCATTAGAAATATCGAGATGGCATTTGGAAACGCACAAAAGCTATTAACTGAGAGTGAAAGAAATAATAGTTTGGTTGCTAGAAAAAGTATAGTTGCAGCAAAATATATCAAAAAGGGGGAGTTGTTTTCAGAAAAAAATATAACTACCAAAAGACCGGGCAATGGCTTATCTCCAATGTTGTGGAACAGTGTTGTAGGAAAAAAAGCAGAAAAAGACTTTTGTGAAGACGAGTTAATAATTTTATGAAAAAATTAGCCATTATTACGGCAACTAGAGCAGAATACGGATTATTGGCACCACTTATAAAAGAACTTCGCAAAAATGAAAGTGATGAGTTACGAATTGAACTTGTAGTTACAGGTACTCATTTATCTTACGATTTTGGAAATACTGTTGAATCTATTGATGACAGAGTAGACAAAAAAATTTTAATACCTGTTAAATCTTCAAATGCTATAGATATTGCCAACAATCAGGCAATAACGTTGATTAAGTTTACAGAGCTTTTTGTTTCTGAAAAATATAATGGAGTGGTTCTGTTGGGGGATAGATATGAGATGTTATCGGTTGCTATAGCAGCAGGTAACACCATGACTCCCATCTTTCATCTTTTTGGAGGAGATACCACAGAAGGTGCCATAGATGAGTGGATCAGACATTCTATTACCAAAATAAGTTATGTTCATTTTGTCTCTAATGCTGATAGTTATAAGAGAGTTATTCAGTTAGGAGAAAATCCTAAGAGAGTTTTTAATTACGGCTCTACCTGCCTTGATAACATTTTAACTGTTGCCGATATGACAAAGGCAGAAGCATTGACAAGTATAGGCTTAGATAAATCATCAGCGTATGTTATTTGTACATTTCATCCTGTTACATTAGAACTTGAGAATTTAGAGTTTCAGATTCATGAACTGCTGAAGGCTATACAGTTTTTTCCTAGGCTAGAATTCATTATGACCAAGGCCAATGCCGATGAAGGCGGTTCAAGAATCAATGCTATTTTGGATGATAATGAAAAAATAATGGAGAATTTACATGTTTATGCCTCTTTAGGTACAAGACGATACCTTTCTTTGATGAAGCATTGCGAGTTGGTATTAGGAAACTCTTCAAGTGGCATAATGGAAGCGCCATATATGCATATACCAACGGTAAATATTGGAGATAGACAAAAAGGAAGGGTACAGTCTGGCAGTGTGATTAATTGTGGCTACAGCTGTGATTCTATCGTCGCTGCCATAAAAAAGGTCTTAACTAAAGAACATAAGGAATTATGTAGGAATAATAACTGTAGCGTCTACGGTGATGGTAAAGCAGCAAAGAAAATTTCGGATAAAATTATTGAAATTCTTAATACAGGTGATATTCATATCATAAAAAAATTCTACGACCTTAGCTGATTTATAACCAATTTTTTTCTCATCACAATAGATATTCTCTAAAATCATAGTTATAAGTAGCAAAACAGGGTGTTGGTGTAATTTTTAGGTGTTACTTTATGCATATTCTGGTGATTGGACTCGGGTCTATGGGGAAAAGGCGTATGCGCATTATAAAGGAATTATATCCAGAATTCCAAATAGCGGGTGTAGACAATAGAGATGATAGAAGAAAAGAAGTTGAAAAGTCATTTAATATCATGACATATAAAAGTCTTGCTGATATTTCAGAGAAGATAGACTGTGCTTTTATATGTTCATCTCCGCTTTCTCATTCAGAGCTTATTACTGAATGTTTAAATCGAAACTATCATGTATTCACTGAATTAAACCTGGTAAGTGATGCATATGAACAGAATATGGAGTTAGCAGAGCAAAAAAAATGTATACTTTTTTTATCATCTACGTTTTTATACAGAGAAGAGATTTGTTATATTCGTTCAAAAATTATAAAAAATAAACGCTGGAACTATATTTATCATGTTGGACAGTACCTACCTTCTTGGCATCCTTGGGAGAAAATAAATGATTTTTTTATTGGGAATAAAAGAACTAATGGATGTCGTGAAATACTTGCAATTGAACTGCCATGGCTTATTAGTACCTTTGGCAGTATAAAAAATTTAAGGGTATTATCTGACAAGATGACATCCTTGGGGATTGATTTTGATGATAATTATCTTATTGAAGTGCAGCATAAAAACGGTAATAGAGGATTACTGATGGTGGATGTGGTGACTCCGGTGCCAGTCAGAAAATTTGAGGCTTATGCTGAAAATGCCTATATATCATGGAATGGTACTCCTAACAGTATAAAAGAATTTGATCAAGAAAAGCAGAAATTAGAAGATGTGACCTTAACAGAATATGCTGAACATATTCCTGGGTACAGTGCTTTTATTGTAGAAAATGCCTATAAAAATGAAATAAGAGCGTTTTTTGAAGTTATTGTGGAGCATAAAGAGCCGATTTATGGATTTAAGGAAGACATGGATACTTTAAATCTGATTGACTCTATTGGAGCATAGGTTTTATGGTTCATTTTAAAATATGTTTTATAGGTATTGGCTCAATTGCAAGGAGACATATAAGAAATATCTATAAGATATGCAAGGATCAGAATATAAAAGTACATATAGATGCCTTAAGAAGATACAATACATTTTCAGATGGTATTCAGAATGTTTATACGGATGTAGATGATGTCCCTTCAGATTACGATGCTGTGTTTATCACCAACCCTACCGGTCTGCATCTTGAATCACTAACCAACTTATATAAAAAAACAAAATTTTTTTTTATTGAAAAGCCGTTAGTCTCTCTGCAGCAGATTGCAAGAGCATATGAATATACAGATAAATTTAACAGTATTTCCTACATTGCCTGCCCTTTAAGATACCATCCAGTTATACAGTTTATAAAGAAAAATATTGAAGTAAATGAGGTGATTTCAGTAAGAGCAATATCTTCTAGTTACCTTCCAGAATGGCGTCCTGATCAAGATTATCGTATGTCATACAGTGCTAATAAAGAAATGGGAGGGGGAGTGGGTATTGACCTTATACATGAATGGGATTATCTTACTTTTTTGTTTGGATTTCCTCGCAAAATAAATTATATGCATGG
>CACYBT010000097.1 GCA_902772715.1 uncultured Succinivibrio sp. | reverse complement strand
ATTTTTTTTGACATCAAAAGACTCCTTTACCAGTCGTCACTGAAATATACTTTAGTGTAGAATGAAGCGTGCTTGAACCCACTAACTCATAACCAAAACCATAAGTGAGCAGATCGAAATCATCAATATCTTAATATTAACAAAAAACAAAGAATTGTCTGATAATAAAATCAAATTTATGATTATAAAGCTCTATACCTATAAAATCTTATAACATACATCACAAAAAATATTTCGACGTTCAGTCAAACATAGTACTAGTCGTACAAATAACTTCATTTAGCATGTTTGGAAATTTTAATTATTAAAAAACCACTCAAGTTTGATAATGCACTCATAAAACCATCACAATATTGTATAATGGTACTGATGTGTGGATGACTCATTGGTTTTAAAAAATGGAATGTCATAAACACATTTACGACGAATGTTAAAAATCACATGCCTTGCTTTTTTATTAAAAAGCAAACGATCTAGAAGCATTTTCAAATTGGCACTCCATCGGAATTAGAGAAGAAAATATGTCAAACAAAAAAACTCTTGCCCTTATTATCATGGATGGTTGGGGCGATAATCCTGTTAAAGAATACAATGCAGTAGAAGCCGGAAATACACCTGTTTTAGATAGTCTTGTTACTAACTATGCTAGTACTGACATTCAAGCATCAGGTATAGATGTTGGTTTACCTGATGGCCAAATGGGTAACTCAGAAGTTGGACACACCAATATCGGAGCAGGAAGAATTGTTTACCAGGAACTTACACGAATCGGTAAAGCAATTGTTGATGGTGATTTTTTTCAAAATCAAGTGCTTTGCAATGCAGTAGATACTGCTGTTAAAGCTGGTAAGTCCGTTCATCTCATGGGATTGATGTCACCAGGTGGTGTACACTCTCATCAGGATCATATTGTTGCCATGATTAAACTTGCGGCTCAAAGAGGTGCAAAAAAAATATTCTTCCATGCTTTTACCGACGGTAGAGATGTAGCACCACGTTCTGCACTAGAATATGCAAAAGTTATTGATGATGCATTCAAATCTGCAGGTACTGGTCGTATTGCATCTGTTGTCGGTCGTTACTATGCAATGGATAGAGACAATCGCTGGGACCGTGTGCAACAGGCATATGACCTGTTAACTCAGGGTAAAAGTGAGTTTGCCCCATTTGCAGACATTTATGAGGCCATTGAGGCGGCTTACTCAAGAGATGAAAATGATGAATTTATAAAGGCTTCTGTTGTTGGAGAACCGGCTCCGCTCGAAGATGGTGATGCACTAATATTTATGAACTTCAGAGCTGACCGTGCAAGACAGATTACCCGTTCCTTTGTAAACAAGGATTTTGATAATTTTACACGTCAAAAATATCCTGCACTTTCCAGTTTTGTTATGTTAACACAGTATGCAGCTGACATTCATACTGCCTGCGCCTTCCCTCCTGCCGATCTAACTAATACTTTAGGTGAATGGCTTTCCAAGAAAGGAATGAGTCAGTTGAGAATTTCTGAAACTGAAAAATACGCACACGTTACTTTCTTCTTTAATGGAGGTGTGGAAACTGTCTTCCCTGGTGAGGACAGAATTCTAATCCAGAGTCCAAAAGTAGCAACCTATGATTTACAGCCAGAAATGAGCTCAAAAGAACTCACTGACAAATTATGTGCTGCTATTGAATCCTGTAAGTATGATGTTATCATCTGCAACTACCCTAACGGAGATATGGTCGGACATACCGGTGTTTTCGATGCTGCCGTTAAAGCCGTAGAGGCTGTTGATAGTTGCATTGGTCGAGTTATTGAGTCTCTCAAAAAAGTGGGAGGTGAATGCTTAATTACTGCCGATCACGGTAACTGCGAACGTATGATGGATCTTGAAAAGAATGTTCCTTATACAGCACACACCAATCTACCAGTTCCTTTTATATATTATGGAAGAAAGGCTACAATGAGAAATGATGGTAGACTGTCAGATATTGCTCCAACAATACTTTATCTTAAAGGCATGGAAATTCCCGCAGAGATGACAGGCAAATCCATAGTACAATTAGAAGATTAATCTATATTCTTCCGAAAATAAAAAAACTCGAGCAAATTTTCTCGAGTTTTTTTTGATATTGTAGGGAATTAACTTTCTGATCCGTTTATTATCAATAGAAGATCCGAGTTTGATTTATTGCAAAACAGATATTTTATGTAAATACTAATTAACAACAAAGGTAATAAAATACAAAAGATATACTATTTTGTTAAATACAAATTTAGAGCTTTTTGTAAAAAAACTAAAACGGATCTCGATTTAATTCTCAACACCGGTTAACTTTACGGCGCCTTTTGATAAAAATAGTCAATAAAATGTCCACTTTCATCTATATTCAAACAATGGATTTACTTTCACATGCCCCATGAAAAGATTACTAAATTTTAATATTAAGTTTTTTTAAATCAACAAGCCCCCAAACCAAGCCCACAACAAGTCCGCCTAGATGACAAAGGTTTGCTATACCACTGAAAATAAATCCTAAACCAATAAAAATAATGCTAACTGCCAAAAGACCTTTAGGGATAAAAAAACCATCCGGAACATTTTCGCTTTTAGAAACTAAAGCACAATAGGCAATAACTCCATAAACAACTCCAGATAATCCACCAAATACAGTATTTCCATCAATAAAACAGTACTGAAGAACATTCGAAAGTAACCCAATACTAACAACCAATGAAAACAGTTTACTTTTACCAAAAAATCTTTCAATAGGCCTTGCCATAGCCTCAAACATCACAAGATTAAAGGCAATATGCATAAAACCAAAATGTACAAAAATTGGAGTAAGCAGTTTATAGTAATTTAAGATATTAAAAAAATGCTCCTCTCTGGAAAGAGCCAAGTATTCTATACACCATTCTTCATTAAATATGGAAAGAATGTAAACGAATACACATATTATTTCGACAACAGAAGTAATTGATGTAATTTCAAATGAAAACGGCAAATACCACAGATCTTTAATCTGTTTACTGTCGCTAAACGTTTTACCTTTCTCCCAGGAAGACTTTGTAAACACTTTCGAGTAAGGAGAATCATAATATTTAACCAGCTCTCTTTTTACTCGTAAAGCATCATCCTCGGTAAGCACAAAAATACCATAGTTTCCTGAGAACTTTTCCTTAGCCCTATTCTGTATGCCTATGGAATTTAAATAATCAGAGAAAATTAAGGCATTGTCCTTTTTTAGAACACACGCCTCAACTGTGAATTCATCTATTATTTCGAATTCAGCCATTTTAGATACTCTGCAACACCCTGAGCTACAGTCTTGAACTCTAACTTACATCCAGCATTTCTTAGTTTAGTAAGATCTGCCTGCGTATAGGACTGATAATGCCCCTTTAAATGTTCTGGGAATGGGATAAATTCCACTTCACCATGACCATGATGTTTAATAACTGCCCTAGCAATATTTAAAAAAGGTTCAGCTCTACCAGTTCCGCAGTTATAAATACCAGATGGTCCCTTATTTTCATAGAACCATAAGTTAACTTCCGCCACATCACCTACATAAACAAAGTCTCTTAACTGTCCACCGTTCTCATAACCATCATATCCTTTAAACAGTTTCGGATTCTCACCGGCCAACATCTGATTATTAAGATGAAATGCGACAGAAGCCATTGTACCTTTATGACTTTCGCGAGGGCCATAAACATTGAAATAACGCAACCCAACAACCTGAGACTCTATTTTGTGTAACCGAGCACGAACATACTCATCAAACAAAAACTTTGAATATCCATAAATATTCAATGGCCCCTCATTATTTCTGTCTTCAACAAAAATATTGCCCCCACCGTAAGTGGCAGCAGATGATGCATAAAAGAAAGGAATCCTATGTCTTACAGCAAATCCAAATAGCCTTACAGTATATTCGTAATTATTCTTCATGATGTATCTTCCATCCCACTCGGTGGTTGAGGAACAGGCACCCTCATGAAAAATAGCCTGAATATTCTTACAGCCATATCTTGCATCGAAGGATGCTTCATCTTCAACAAGATAAATAAAATCTTCCTTATCTATGTAATCTGCAATATCCAGATCTACCAAATTTTTAAATTTATGACCATTCTCTAGATTATCGACTACAAGAATATCTTTAACTCCTCTATCATTAAGATGTTTTACGATATTTGAGCCGATAAAACCACATCCACCAGTAACAATAAACATATTCAAAACCAAATTTAATATCTAAACAAATTTTTGCCCTCGAGCAAAACTCTTTTATATCTAACATTTTGCAAAAAACGGCATTAACTTTCAACACATTAAATACTATCAATGTCATTCTTGTGAATATTCCCTTAAAAAATCAACAATAAATAGTTAATAGGTGAGATTTAAAACAAAATGTTTTAGGTTATAAGTCTTAGGAGAAACATACTTTTTTTGCTATACAATTTAATATAAACTAAGTTTAGAATTGGGTATAAAAAGTCATATCAAGTATCTAAAAAATGAATAACAACTTTTCAAAAAAATATTTGATTATCTCGCCATCATGGTTAGGCGATTTAATTATGGCTCAAAGTTTATTTATTACTTTAAAACAGCAAGAGCCAGACTGTCAGATTGATATCTATGCACCT
>CACYBT010000096.1 GCA_902772715.1 uncultured Succinivibrio sp. | reverse complement strand
CCTTTTATCGAAGGTTTTAACTAGTAGCAAAGTGGAGGTCTGTAGTCTAGTTCCTATCTTTCTTGATTTAAGTCAGTGATTTTTTACTGCCTATTATATGTATGTAAGGCTGGGCTCATAACTATCTTTTGGCAAGTTTTAAAACTGTATTAGTGTATAGGTCACAATTTAAAAAGATCTTGGCGGTTTAGGAGCAGATATTAGCAGATATTACTTGATAATATCTAATACTTTGCATAATCTTAACAGTACCTGAGGGTTATTTTGTTTTGAAACTCATTGGAGCAAATTTTCTTTTTGGTAGAGGCTTGTTTAAGATTTAAGAGGTTTTTATGAACTATAAGCATTGTCCTAGAAGTAAGCTGGAATTAAGAAACCTTATTTTGGATAAAAGTGTAAATTTGGGCGAGATTGATACTTCGCTTATAAATGACATGAGTCACCTCTTTGAGCCGACGCTTGAGGGTGAACAGGTAAGAGAAGATTTTAGCGGTATTGGCAACTGGGATACCTCCAATGTTGTTGATATGAGCTACATGTTCTGCTATACGACTTTCTTTAACGAGAGTATTCTGCAATGGGATGTTAGTCGAGTGACCTCGATGCGCGGTATGTTCCAGTTCGCAACCAAATTTAATCAGCCGCTCAAAGGCTGGAATGTTGGCTATGTGCAGGATATGGGCTCTATGTTTTATGATGCTGAGTCGTTTAATCAGGACTTGAGCGACTGGAATATTTCCAAGGTAAGGAACATGCGCTTTATGTTCATGTACGCAAGAAGTCTTAATATCAAACCTGCTTTTGATCTGTCTAAAGTTGAGGATCAGACCGCCATGTTTTACGGTACTCCTCTTGCCTATGTTGATCCTAATTTTGCTGTTGAAAACAAGGAACTTGAGGCTCTGGCCAAAAAAGAACATGATAGTATTAAAGCAGGCGAGCATTTTGGTAAATAAGGTGACCTGTTGCTAAGTGAAAAGAGACTGCCATTGCGTGGTCTTTTTTTTGCATTGCTCAGTATGTGAGTAGTCCAATTAGTCAAACACTCTTGGTTTGATCTTTAGGAGAAGATTGAAACAAAAGGCAGAGTTTATCTTTTGAGGCAAGGACAAAAGTACAATCTTACGGATTACAGAATCATCCTTGTTAAAAGCGGGGAAAACTCTACTTTTAAGATTTGTGTCATGGCGGTCTATCTTTTTTTGGGGTCTAATTTGCGGTGACAGTCCGCATTCTTTAACATTAGTTGCGTTATAAAACCCAAGAGTAACTATAATAGCTGAGTAGTGTGCTTTTTTGTAGGGTTGCCATGTTTGATTTTTCACCATTTAAACTTATTGGAAATATTACCGATACGCTCTCTCGTGACATCAATCTTATGCTGGACCGGGAAGTGCGGATCGGGGTCACAGGACTTTCGCAAGGTGGAAAATCCACTCTTATTACCGCACTTGTTAATCTTTTCAATGTTTTTGGTGAACCTGGTCTTGGGGAGAAGATCCCGCGCTTTACGCTCTACGATGAGCTGGGCTTTACCTACGGGGGGATCTGTCGACAGCATGATATGCAGATCCCGACCTTTCCTTACCATGAGGCCTATGCCGCCTTAACGCAGACACCTCCGTCATGGCCGGCTCCAACCGTGGGTGTCAGTGAAATCCGTTTGGAACTGCGTTACCGTAACAGGGATTTTATTGCCTTAAATGATGAGAAGACGATCTATCTTGATATCTGGGATTATCCTGGGGAATGGCTGATGGATCTGATGCTCCTTAACATGGATTATAAGTCTTTTAGTGCGCGTATTCTCGAAAGGCTTCAACGCTTAAAGAATGTCACCCATACTGAGGATTTTTTGAGTACAGGTTCACAGCTTAAGGCGGGTGAGCCTGTCAACGAGTCATTACTGCATCGGGTTGTGCTGCATTATGTGGCGTGGCTTAAGGAATGCAAGGAAAAAGGACTGGCCATGGTAGTACCTGGACGCTTTGTGCTTCCTGGTGATTTGCAGGGAGCGCCGATATTGGAGTTTATTCCCTGGGTTTTCGGTAATCCATCCTCGGTTCGTTCTAACAGCCTGTATGCGCTTTTAGAGGAACGTTATAATGCCTATCGCGAGAAGGTAGTGAAGCGTTTTTACAATGACTGTTTTGCAAAGCTTGACCGACAGATTATTTTAGTTGACTGTCTTAAGGCATTAAAGGGGGGCAGGGAAACCTTTATGGATATCAATGATACCTTTGATGTGCTTTTGGAAAATTTTAGTTACGGCAGGAATAATCTCTTAACTAGGCTGTTTTCCCCGCAGATTGATAAAGTAATCTTTGCGGCCACCAAAGCCGATCTTATCACCTACAACGAGCATCAGCATCTGCTTTCACTTTTGCGTTCCATGGTAAGTCAGGCCTCCAAGCGGGTGCGTGCCGACGGTTCAAACTGCGAATTTATGATTTTGTCTGCCATTGCTGCCTCAAGATGCCTTTATGCCGAACATGAAGGACAGAAAGTGCAGATCCTTGCAACCGATTATGATGACGAGGCTCCTTTTTATCCTGGAAGTGTGCCTGAGACCTGGTCGCATGAAGCCATGGAATTTTTTCAGAAGTATTTTTTTCTTAAGGAGTTAAGACCGCCTAAAATAAGAAATAATGCCGCATTTCCGCATCTTAATCTTGATGTGCTCTTGGATTATCTCCTATCTGACAAACTTTAGCAACATGAGTGTGATTAGACAATGCAACAGGGATTTGAACTTAAAGGAAAAAGTGAACTTAAGGATTTGGTGACAGGGCAGACAACCAAAGTTACGGATTTTAACGAAGAGCCTGTAAGCGGGACTGTGTCTCATCTGGCCTCAAGAACAGAAGAGCCCTCCCCGATAGCAGAAACCGATGCTGCAGATTTTGCCAAAGGCTTTGAGCTCTCAGAGAAGGAGAGGGCCTCGCTTGAAATGGAGGAGGTGCCACTTCTTGAAGATGAAACCATCATTGACGAGAATGTGCAGAATTTGGATCAGGAATTTAGTTTTTGGACTAATCCTCTGACTTTTGTGCTGCTTTTTGTTCTTCTTTTGTGCGGTCTTGAAATCTATAGTCTCATAACCGAACTGTTTGCTCCCACTTCCTTTTTGGGAATGGGCTTTAGTGCACTTTTTCTGCTGCTGATGCTGCTTATTGCCATTACCGGTATTCGCGAGTTTTCCTCCATTTTTCGTTTAAAAAAGATAGATGCCCATAAGGATGAAGTCTTAAAGGTACTAAAAAACGGTAACTGTGAGGATGCGCTGCGCATCATAAGAACTTTAGCACGTGATGCCAGAATAGAGCATGATGAGAGTTATAAAGTTTTTTTAAAGCGGGTGGAACCACATTTTTCCCCCCTTGAAGTTTTTACTCTGTATGAGCTCCATGTTCTAAAACATCAGGATGAGAAGGCCAAAAAGATCATTATCAGCAGATCACGGGAAAATGGCGTACTGGTGGCATTAAGTCCTCTGGCAATTGTTGATTTGGTGTTTACACTTTTGCGTTCTCTGCGCATGATACGTGAAATCTGTGCGGTATATGGCTTGCGTTTCGGACTTCTTGGACGTATTGTCATTTACCGCCGGGTGCTGCGTAATCTGGTGTTAATCGGGATCACAGAATTAGCCACGGATTCTATGGTTGATGCTCTTGGAGCGGGCTTTGCCGGTAAATTAAGTGCCGCCTTGGGGCAGGGACTGGCTGCGGGAATTTATTCGACTCGTTTAGGATATATGACAATGAAATCAGTAAGACCTTTGCAGATTTCTGCAAAAGTGGTGTCGCTTTCTGAGTTGCGCAAGGAGCTCGTAAAAGGCGGCTCTCTGCAAAAACTCATGACGTCAGGAAAATTATGAAAGGCAGAAACTAAACAAGATAGGCGGGGCAGAGCCTTTTGGCGTACCGAAAAAAAAGGCTGGATCATTTTGTAGCCAGCCTCAAAAAAATTTCAGTGATGAATAAGAGAAATCTGCATTTCGCTTATGGTTTAATTGTATCTTACGATAAAAAGTAATCCATACACAAAATTATCAACTCTTTGCCTAATCTTGTAACTGGTTAATTTTCTTGATCTTTTTAAAAAAATTAAGCGACTTTTGAATACAACAGGACATAAGTAAATTTAGAACTATGGTTAAAGGCTTTAGCAGAACCTCTGCCAAAGCCCAAAAAAACAGCAGCCATGTGAAGCAGTGAACTTAGAACCAGAACTTACAGGTCTTTATGGAGAATGTTAATCCTCACACCATACGGATCCTGCGATTTCCTTT
>CACYBT010000095.1 GCA_902772715.1 uncultured Succinivibrio sp. | reverse complement strand
GTAAGCAAAAATTTAGCAGGTGTTGCATGGAGCCTTTAAGTTGCAAAGAGTCAAAGTAGCAACAACTTCATGTCGCCATGAACCTAATTAGAGGAAACTGTTAAGGTGTGAGTAACTTCAAGGCAATAGCCTCTGCAATTTGCGAACCATGCATGTTTTTTTCAAGCCACAGCCAGTTGCCAACCACATTGGCTTCTAAAAACACGGTGTTGCCATCTTTAGTTTCTACAAGATCGATTGCAGCAAATACAATATTCCAGAATTTAAGCAGGGCAGTTAGCTTATCTGCTATAAGAGGGGATAAGGTACAGGGCTCTACTTTAAGATTGTCCACGTGCCTAAAATCTATTTTTGATTTGGTATTTTCCTGAGAATATATTCTGTAGCAAAATATTTTCTCTCCCACTAAAGTTACCCGTAATTCTGATTTCTTGTTTAAATTTTCCTGAAGCAGTACTGGGGCGTTTCCAGGCCCTAGGTAATCTTCAAGAGCGTCTAAATCTTGCTCAAGTACGCAACTTGTGTAAAAACCTTTAAACAGGGTATCTTTATAGCCTTGTTGATTGATATAGTGACTCTCGTCAATCAAAGTAATGTCGCTTAACTGTTTAATGATGATGTTACCGTGGTGTTTTAAAAAAAATCCTCTTACCTTTTGTGCAGAATTTGTAATAAGAGTATCAGGGACCGCCAATCCATGCCTATAAGCACACTGATGCTGATAGACTTTATTGTCTACCTTATCTTCAATAAAAGGATTGTTGATCCACCGGCACTCCTTTGGTACAAGAGAGAAAAAGCCTCTTATGGTGGAGCGGATTTCCGCAGTGGCAAGTAAATCTGCAGTTGTGCTTGAGTCCTTTGCCTTAGGAAAATAAAAACTTCTGCAGAAGATCCCCTCAATCTCGTTTGAGGATACTATCGCTCCATCAGGGAAAATTAGCCTTCCTGAGGTACAGCCCATTTCTACTGTGATGCGGTCACGTCTGGCATGCTGTTCTATAGAGCCATATTCGTCAAAAAGAAAGGCCGGATCAAAGCGTCTAACCTTGGCGTTCTTTGCTTTTAGATAATAGAGGACGGCATCAGCGTGAATATCTTCATCTAAGGCTAGGATTAAATACATGGCAGTATTATTTAAATGACGTAGTTTAGTTAAGGTATTTTGCTATACACTTTTTCATTTTTATAAGCGCATCTATCAGTTCTACATAAACTGCCTGCATTTTTTCTCGGTTATCAAAAGGAACATCATGAATTACGTAATTTACCGAATAATTCCTTTGAGACAAAGCCAGATCTGTCCACTGTAGAGGAAGAGCAGTCTCTTTATTCAAATCATCTTTTTGAGAATAGATTTTCGCATAAAAATCCTTTACAAACGAATAATGCACAAAACAGTTTTTATCTCGTCTTGCCTGTCTTATCGTTAAGCCAACTTTTGATGAACCAGAGGCAAAGGATAGCCATATATCATCTTTAAACTTGGTGAATCTCATTCCTGAGGAGATGAAATCAGGATTATTTTCGGCAATTTTTTTGAGTTCAACCCAGAATTCAAAACTGGCGCGCTGTTTCTCATTCAGCTCTTCAACGCTAAAAGATTTCGTGGCGGCGCTGACATCCTCATTGGCGGTTGTGGCTGACAATTTGAGAAGATCACTTAACACCATGTAATTGTCACTGTATTCACTGAGTACCTGCAGCTGCTCCTCGGTGGGTTCTATTTCATCGTTAAGCATAAAATCAAGGCGATGAGGGTTAATCCCGATGATATTCAAGAATTCTTCAAAGAAAGGCCCAAAGGCGGACACGTCCTCATCAGCAATGTCAGTGTGATATGTCTCATTGAGAACTGCTAAGCTCTCGCTATTGTCGGCAGTAAGCAGTGCAATGATTTTGAGGATCTTCTCGGCATTATCGGCAATCTCTTTGTTAACTCTGACAATCAAATTGTAAATGTTCTCCTTAAACTGCTGCATGCACAAAAGTCCAAACAGCATTAAGGCCTGTTTTGAGGAATCTTCATGGGTAGAGGATACTGGTCGCACCGTGTTTAACAGCAAAAAGGCATTTAAAAGTCTCTTAAGTCCCCTAGGATTGGTGCCAAGAGAGAGGGCACACAGACGCTGGTATTTAGGCAGATCTTGATCATTGGGAATGACATTGATTTTTTTAAGACCTTCTTCAAGATAGGATTTGATATCATATTCAACCACAGGCATCTTAAACGGAACCTGAATAATCTTGTCAAAGAAGGCTCGTCCTTTTTCCGCTTCCTTTTTGTCGTTTAATTTAAATCCGTATTTTTCAGCAGCACCTCTTATCACCACATCGTAGTCT
>CACYBT010000094.1 GCA_902772715.1 uncultured Succinivibrio sp. | reverse complement strand
GTAGGCTCCTGTTTTATCTGTTCATCAATATAATCCCGAACCTGAGCATTGATGGTAATGCTGCAGTTACGCAGCAATTTAAGCACTGCATTCTTTAGCGACTGATTATTTTCGTCTTCTTTGTCTCCGCCTTCATCACTACCCTCGTAAACCGAATTACAAATCTCTCTATGCTCTTTTAACATAGCATCATCAAAAATGCTGTCTGGTAAAGATAAATCCTCAATCTCGGTTATTTTTTCCTGTTCTCCGGATTTCAAAATTTCTACCATGTTTTTTACATTCTCGAAATAATCATCATATACTGACTTGATTGTTTCGTAGTAGAGTATTTCTTCTCGGTCTTTTCCGGATTTAGCATAAACCAGAGATCGTTCCTGAGACAGAAAAAACAGTTTTACCAGTAAATCGGGGATCCCCTGGCTGAACTCATAGAGCCCCTGTTCAATTTCTTCAGGGATTTCGAGATCTTCATCGGCCAGAATATTCTGCTGCCATAGCGCCGCAATAAACCTCTTCCAGTTGCGGTCGCGATACTGCATGCGGTTCCATTTTAAATTTCCCATGGTCCCAAGACGCCTGGAGACTCTTAATCCCTGCTCACATATTTCATAGAGCTTGGGTGTGCCAATGAAC
The DNA here is from genome assembly GCA_902772715.1 of uncultured Succinivibrio sp. Lineage (GTDB taxonomy): Bacteria > Pseudomonadota > Gammaproteobacteria > Enterobacterales > Succinivibrionaceae > Succinivibrio. Next base: position 2,743 of record CACYBT010000094.1, on the reverse strand, counting down.
AGTATCGGAATATTTAAACTGTTAGAAAGGCCTACAATAAAATTGAATAATTCCGCCTTATTTTTGTGTGACGACAAAAGGTTCTGCATTTCATCGAGGACTATTAAGCCTACATAATGTGCACATAAAAATGCGGCCAGTTTGGTGCGTATCCTCTCCAGAGTCATGGTATTGCTAATCAGTTCTGCGTAATTGTTTCCTGTGATATGGCCTAACTCCGTAATTAGATTCATGCACATGGCCTTGACTGAGCCGTCATGCGGCACTTCAACCTTAAGGTATACTACCTGGTCAAACACTTCTTCAAATTCAGGATTGTTATGGTGAATTACCTGCGGGTACATGGCCCCCAAAATCCTTTGAGTGGTATAACTTTTTCCAACCCCGCTCACACCTATCAGAGATAAGGTCAGGGACTCTGCACCTGCCCGTCCTTCATAGTTTATGGAATCAGGAATTTCTCCTTTCTGCTGGGCACTATAGGCATCCTGTAATTCCTGCATATGGGAGACTGTAAGTGGACAGCGGTTTTCATAACCCTGTAAGATTAAGAGCGTTAGAAGCTCATGCAGCTCATAATGTCTTGACAGTGGAATAAACAGTCTGGAGCAGGCGTGCCTTAGCCATTCTGAACGCTGGATGGAGGAGGCCTGAGGATGAATTTCTCCTGGCAGCTGTTCCATCATGTTCACAATGCTGCTGGCGCTGTAACTCAAATAGTCAGGCAGCGCTTCAATCAGAGGATTACCCCGGTAAGCAGGAACTGAACTCTGGTGATATTCAGCATTAATTATTTTTTTGATTGCCATTAGTCTATTACCTTATCTCTATCGACATTGCCACTGTCAGAGTGGAAATCAATACCTGATTTCCGTGTTCTACGGCCTTCCTGTGAGGAATTTTGCGGTTCTTTAGAATTTAATGCCTGAGCATCCTGTGTCTGTCCCTGAGTGCTGTCTGAAGTCTGCTGTGCCTCACTGGTGTGTCCAGTATCTTCTCTCTTATCAGACTGTGTCTGCATCGATAACTGTTTCTCCTTTAGGTTTTTCTCTTTTCTACTGTTTTCTTTGATGTTTTTTAGCTGTTCTTTGAGTGATGCAAAGTCTTCCGGCTTATTCTGCTCAGCCTGTTTGACTATTTCTAAATTCTCCCTGTAGGTTTCCCCTTTATTTTCTCGATATTCCAGCTCTGCCTTTTTTCTCACCGGAGATGCTTTCTTAATATAATCCAAAGCCTCGTTGAGGGTTAAATCTTTTAGATGTCTGCTGCCTGGTGCCAGATGGCATTCAATATAGTCAAGAGGTCTATGCTGACTGTCTTTTTGTAACCATGCCTTTGATACATTACCAGGCTCGACCACCATCATCCAGTCCTTTGGTCTCTCCTGTTTATCACAGCGCTTAATCATTGTCAGGTATTCTCGATCTTCACAATGATAGCGTATGTGCAAAACATTAATCCCTTTCCTTGAGACTGTGCATGGATAATGAGGCAAAACTGAAAGTTTCAACAGTTCTTGTTTTTGCTCCTTTCTTAAAAGAGAGCGGCCATGACTCTCATAGTATTTCCAGATCTCATTAGGCGTTGGTTTGACTGTAGGCGGCAAATCTGGAGGTATAACCTCCTTGACTCTAGTATTTGCCAAAAGTATGGCGCGTGCAACAATTTTTTCATAATCACTCAGTGTTAAAACTGCATCCTTACGACTATCTTCATATCCTGCTTTGGCCAGGGTGGAGACATTCTGTATAACAAGCCCGCGATGTTTAAGCAAAGACTTAACCTGCTCCTGAATAATTCCCAGTAACTGTTCCACAGTCCCTTTGTCACTGCCCATATATGAACGGGTACTATTCACCTGTACTCCATAGGCGCGGGTTAAATTTAAAATCTGCTCGCCAGTCAGTTCAGCATTATCAGCAGTTATTTCTGCGGGTACCCCTTCGGCATACCATAATCTATGGCTAATCTCGAGTCCTAATTCTCTGCAGTATTCTACCTTATTGCGCATGGCATTAAACATGGCATGACCGGCAGTTTTGTATTGAGCACTTTCAAAAGACAGATGAAATCCTGTAATAGAGCCTGAAAAAACGTCGCCAACCACATATAATGTTGGTCTGCCTATGACATTCTTGCGATCGTCACTGAGCAGATAGACGTTATCTACAGTTGAATCTATCTCATAGATATGGCCAATGCCTTTGACTATGTCATAGACGTTTCCCTGCAGCGATTTGAGATCTTTGTTATTGGCAATAATGCTGCTCTGTTTGGAACTTCTAGATCCTTTAGGATATTTTTTTACGTAATAATTGCGAAACTGGTTAATGGTCGGACATTCTTCGGCGCTAACCTTCTTTTTCTCCTTCCAGTAATCTATGAATATACCATGTGCGGTATCAACACTTACCGGATGTTCTACCAGTAAATGTTCGCGACAGATTTTATCAAACGCTTCACGAATTTCATTATCAAGTGGTGGGGCCTTGGCAGTTAATTCTGAGGTGACACCAGGTTTCTTCGTATAGTTTCGAACTTCAGTTTTGGGAGCATAATCCGGAAACAGGGCTGCGGGTACCTGTCCGCGCTGCCACCACTTAATCAGTGTTCTCTTTAATTTTCTTTGAAAAGATAACCGTTCTGTAGTATCGGTATATCCATAACTGAGTTCCTGAATTTTACTTTTCAGGTTCTTGCTGTTATATGCGCCTACCTCATCTGCCAGCAAAGGCTCTATAAG
>CACYBT010000093.1 GCA_902772715.1 uncultured Succinivibrio sp. | reverse complement strand
CAGTTTGTTGCCGATGATCCCCAAAAGCAGAAAACCAGTGATTATCTGTGGTGCGGCAAAGGCAACCCAACCAAATCCTAGGTTCCAGGCAACACCAGGTCCTGAGACAAAGGAAGATACGGAACCATAGGTGGCCACCAGCGTCATGGCCAGCACAAAGCCTCCGAGTTTTCTGTCGGCGATAAAATACTCCTTGGAGAAATTACCGTTTTTTTTATTGAGATTTTTCTGTGAGAAATAACTTACCACCATCAGGGTCAGTAAAAAGACGGCAATAGGCACCAAAATAAGATTACTCATGGCTATGCTCCTCATCATCTAAGGAAAAGTCCTGCATAAAGAATCTGACTAGAAGTACAACTCCTACGACAGAGATGAGATATCCGCCAAGACAGGAGAGGACAAACCACAATGGCATACCAAGAATATAGATATTCTCATCCATGAAGATAAAAATAGACACAAAAAAGAAGACGAATATGACAAGGGACAGTATGAAAGTGGCTCTTGCTTCTTTGTCTGTTCGTATGAATTTTTCCTGATAGGTAAGTTTTTTCATAGTGGGCTTCTAAATAATATCTGGGGTTTTAGGTCATCATTATATTTAAGAAAATGATTCTGAGGTATATTACACCAAGCGAAAAAAAAAAGGTCATTTTATGAAAAATTGTATCGTAAATAAGCAGTCTCTTTAATATTTTGCCCTACAGTAGGTTATTAGTTTTTCGGCTGAAAAAGATGATGATCCGCTTTAATTATGAAAACAGCCTAGTTTTGGTAGGCAATGTGAAGATCTAGGTTTTTGAGGTGTTCTTGGAGGACAGTTACTGTTGCAAAGGCAATCTTAAAAAAAGGACTGTTCACGGACGCAGGTTTGATTTCATGTTACCAGAGATCCTTGAATAGTCATTATCAATGATGATGAGCGTATCTGATGCCCACATTGTCAAGTACTCTCCCTGCACTGGCTTTATTTCAAAGCATTCTTTTAAGAGACAAATGATCACACGTCTGTGATTGGACTTCTTGTGATCCTGCTATGCTGTGATCTTGTGATACTCAAAAAGAGCAGATTACTGCTCTTTTATGACTAGACTAAAGGCTTTAAAAATTCCTTTAGAGCCGGTCCTATTTCTGGATTACGCAGTGCGTACTCCACAAAGGTGGTAACATAGCCTAGTTTATTACCACAATCATGGGATTTGCCAATGATCTTGTAGGCATCAATATCCATCATCTGCATCAGAATTTCAATGGTATCGGTTAACTGGAATTCACCGCCGGCACCAATTGGAGTTTTCTTGAACAGTGACCAGATTTCAGCAGGCAGTACATAGCGACCTACTACCGCAAGATTAGAAGGAGCCTCATCTACTTTAGGCTTTTCCACAATCGAGGAAATATGGGCATTGGCACCAGGCTCCAACTGTACTCCACCAATATCGACAATACCATACGAGGAAACACTCTCATGAGGTACCTGTTCGACCATAATCTGTGGAACGCCTGAAGACTCAAAGCGGCGGATCATGGCGGCAAGATTGTCAGTTTTAGGATCGGAGGCTTTATCGTCAATGATCACGTCCGGAAGAATGACGGCAAATGGATTTTTTCCAACAATTGGGAAGGCGCAGCGAATAGCATGAGCAAGACCTTTGGACTCTCCCTGACGTACATTGAGAATGGAGACATCACTTGGGATAATATTCTGAATCTCACTTAATAACTGACGCTTGACACGTTTTTCTAAAGTGGCTTCAAGCTCAAAGGAAGTGTCAAAGTGGTTGGCTATGGCATTTTTGGAGGCATGGGTTACCAGTACGATATTTTTAATGTTGGCATCAATGGCCTCTCTTACTACGTATTGAATGAGGGGTTTATCCACAAGCGGGATCATTTCCTTAGGAATTGCCTTGGTGGCAGGTAGCAGTCTGGTACCTAAACCTGCGACAGGAATAACAGCATATTTGATATTACCGTAATTTTGATCTGGCATAACTTCAATCCTCTGTATGGTTATTATGATTTGAAAGATTAAAAAAAATTATTCTTTAGTTTTTGATTCACTAAATTTTTTCATAGCCTCTGGGTAACGTATACACAGCACAACAACATATATTAGTATAACTATGGAATTTAAGATTGCATTATAGAATGTTTTGTAATCAACCCAGATAGCCTCAGCACGCTCCTCGGTAATGTTAAAAAGTTCCGGCAGATAAAAGGCGATTACGATATTCAAAAGCCCCGCCAGTACAAAGTAAACCATAAGATATCGTCCTAAGGCATTGTAAGCCTGCATCGGCAATGGTAGTTCCTTTGATAAAAAAAGAGCAAAAGGATTAATTCTGATAATATACTGAAAGATAAAAATGGTGAGGGCAAAAATAAAATTGACGACAGTGACCTTCCATTTGATAATGGCGGGATCATCAAAAATAACGGTAGGAATACCAAATAGCAGAATAGCGGCAATCAAAAAGATCTGCATTTTGGATAATTTCTTTTTGATAATCCATTCAATTCCGGCAGAAACTATGGTACTACCAATGATGACGGCAGTAGATAACACCAGATCCTTGGTGTAATAATAGGTAAGATACCAGGCCAGAACTGGTAGCATTTCAAGTAACTGCATCTCTTTTATCCTTGAGTTTAGGCGTCTAAATCAAAAGTTCGCTGCAATTGTAGCATAAATTTCTGACAATTGTAGGTATGGAACTAATTATGGCAAAAGGCTTCTTCTTTGCACAAAAAACGGAACGCTAATCCATAATTTTAATTGTGATGATCCCGTTTCCCTCATCCTGATTTCCTGCGACGGTGTCTTTGTCTTTGTTTTTCAGCATCTGCACTGCATCAAGCGGCTTTTCTGGTGTGTTTGCGGTGACCGCAGGGGCTTGATCCTGGTTATTTGCTACAGGTTCAGCCTGTTGCTCAGCCTTAGTTTTAGTCTCTGTTTCTGCCTTTATGTCATCTTTTCTCAATGAGGCAGGGGATGGTGTGAGAATTTCTTTTTCTTCCGTTACATTATCGGTCTTTTTTTCTGTTGTTTGCTGTTCTTGTGCTAAAGGTATCTTAGGTGTTTCCTTGTCTAGAGGCGCAATTACCTCTGCTTTGTTTTGTGTCTTCACCGCTCTTTCATAGTTTTTCAGAATGATGTCATCAAAATCCGAGTTTTTTTCGGCTGTTTCCCTGATGTCTTTATCGAGTCCTTTTGTGGATTTTAGTCTGTCATCTAGAGTCTGCTCTTTTTTTTCTTTGCTTTCGGATTCTTTCTTATTCTTAAGGTTTACTGATTCCTTTGGTGAGAGTTCCTTAGTATCGTTTGTCTTGAATTTAGGCTCATTCTTTTCATCCTTAGATTCGTTTACTGAGTCTAAGGGAGCTAATGAGGTTGGGGAACTTTCATCCTTGATGTCTAAGAGTGTAGTATCTTGTTCAGGAGTGATAGTTTTTAAAGCATTCTCTTCATCTTGTTTAGAATTTTTTAACACCGTATCTTCAACTGCGGTACCTTCCATGTCCGAAAAAATATTCTTGTTTTTAATCTCATTTGCTGGGGTTTCGTTTCCCTCTTTGACAAATATCTCGGCATCTTGAGCATAGGGAGTGTCAAAATTGTCTTCATCCTCTGGTACAGCGATATCGGCATTGCCGCTCTCTAACTGTTCCTTTAGTAATCTTTTTGAAACAAGAGTATTGCTCTTTAATTCCGGAGTATCAAGTCTCTGGTAGATAATACCAAGATTGTCAGCCTTTAAGACTCTAAATTCCTCATCTAAAAATCTTATGATACTGCCAAAGGACAGATCATAGGTTAACGAAGGTTTACTGATCTTAGAACAGTCATTGATGGCAAAAATGAGCGTAGGACCAACACGGCCAAAATAGACAAGGGATGGTGAGCAGACTCCCTCCTTTAGGGTGCTATGTTCTTCAATACTGTAGTTAACTGCTTTGGGAAGAGCGCAGGTTTCAATCTTTAAGGAGGTTTTGACACACAGAATGTCAGGATTGTTTTTTCTTATAAAGATGTAGTCAAGAGGATCACAGAAGACGCAGGTATGAGTTTTCTGACCGCTGCCGTTGCTAAGAGCAAAGCGCAGTTCTCTGTCATCATCAAGAATTGCCCGATACTCGCCCTTAGGAAAAGTGACACCACCCTGTACGGTTTTACCGGGAATAACAAGATATTTGGTAAGGCAGGTTTCATCAGCGATTTTTAAGGACGAACCGACCGCAGCAAATGCGGTTTCATTAGTTTTAGGGCGAAAAGCGGTAGTACATTTTTGAGGCTCCTGTGCCATACAGGTACCCAATCCCCATCCTATGCCCAACATCACCAAAAAACCTTTTAATTTCATAATATATGATTATAGCAGATCTTTTGGTGAATGATGAAAGTTAAAGTGAGTCCTTGTAAATTCCAAAGTGCTGCATGGAGAAGGCAACCCGCTCCTCTAGGGTTAGGCGATGTTTCTTGGTGAGAGCCTCGATAAGCCGCAGACGTGGCAGCAGTCCTGCGTTATTGCAGATCTGTATGGCAAGACCCGGTCTTGCGTTCAACTCAAGAAGCATCGGTCCTTTGTCACGGTCTAAAACGATATCGGTACCGATATAGCCGAGGCCTGACATGTCATAGCATGAGGATGCAAGTTTAAGGACTTCAAGCCAGTGGGGTACTTTAAGTTCTAAAAGATTTTTGTCTGTGTCTGGGTGTAGATGTATTGGCTCATTGTGCTGTACTGCTCTCACTGCACGGCCCGTACGCACGCAGATCCCAACCCCGACGGCTCCCTGATGCAGATTGGCCTTGCCATCTGAGTCCTTGGTAGAAAGACGCATCATACACATGACAGGAAAGCCCTGAAAGACAATAACACGGGTATCTGGTACCCCATCATAACTGTAGCCTGAGAAAACATTATCAAAATGAATCAGTTCCTCGATAAGGGCAATATCCGCTTTTCCTCCAAGAGAGAAGAGGCCCGCAAGAATATTGGTGAGATGACGCTGCAGATCATGTTCACTGATGGCCTGTCCTGAGGTTTTGATAAAACTGTCATTAAGACGGTCTTTTATCACTAAAATACCTTTTCCCCCTGAACCGTGAGCGGGTTTTATACAGAATTCCGTATGTGTGCCGAGTGTGGTAACGACTTTCTTTATATCCTGCTGATTGGAGACAACCCCGATGAGTGAAGGTGTGTTTACCTTATGCTTCATGGCTATGTCCTTGGTCAGAAGTTTATTGTCCACAAGTGGGAAGAGATTTCTTTTGTTGTAACGTCCGATGTAATTGACATTACGTTGGTTCATTCCCATAATACCGTCGCTCACCATCTCAAAAGGCGAGGCATAACGTTCCTTTAGCGTTGAGATGATAGCATCGAGGATCATTTTGGCTGCTCCTTGCTCTTGTCTTCGCTATTTTCAAGGTGGTCTAAAATGTCCTTGTGCGCATCCTGTTTCCATTTGCGATAGACATTGTGCGGATCACTTTTTAACTCTTTTAATTCATTTTTAAGACGGTCTGCCTCTTTCTCTCCCTGATTTTCCTCGTTTATCTGTATACATAAAGGGCGGAAACGCTTTAACTCGGATAATCTGAAGCCGGTGTAATTACCCATCAGGAGGACCAGGGAGAGCAGAATCAGCTGTAACCCCAAGAAATTGAAGGTAAGATGCTGAATATAGATGCTGCTCATGGACAGATATGCGCATACGGCCACAAACAGGGAACCCCCTCCTTGTTTTAATACTTCCTTGTAACCTTCCTCTTCCCATAGAATACTCATTCTTTCAATGGTCCAAGAGAGAATAATCATTGGGAAAAAGGTTACCTTGACACCTTCAGTGAGTCCGATTTTGTAAGTGAAAAAAGAAATAAATCCGATAATGGCAATCACCGTGATAATCACCGCTGAAATTCTGGCTACAAGTAGGAGATTAAGATGTGACAGCCATGAACGCACGATAAGACCTACCCCGACAATCGAGATAAAACCGATAAGTCCTACTATTAGTGAGGTCTGCAGAAAGGACATGGCAATGAGCACCGGCATAAAAGTTCCTGAAGTTTTGATGCCGATAATAATTCTTAAAAAGACCACAATAAGTACGCCTATAGGCAAAAGCAACACATTCTGAAATAGATTCTGCTCCTCAACAGGCAGTGCAGACAATGAGAAGGTTGGCATTTCTGAACCCGAAGCCATATTTAGTTTTGCTTTTCTTATACCTGTACTAATGGCACTAACACTTTGATGGAGAGTCGTAAAACTTACCTGGGCATTGGTACCGCCCTTGATGTCCAAAAGAGCGTTATCGTTGTCTATCCAGATTAACTGGTTCTTTTTGAGCCCAGTATGACCATCATCTGGATCAAAAATCTTGTACTCATTGTTTTTAAAAACAGCCACTTTGCTTGTCAGTTTCTGATTACGGCGCTCATTAAGATTGAGTACGCCGATAGTACGGGCATGTACACTTCCAAGATTGAGAATGGTGACGATAAGTTCGCTTTTTTTGTACTTGGAAAGAAGCAGGGCAGTGGTTTCATTTTTTTCGGAAATTTCGTTAATCACCTGAGTTGCAAAAGAGTAGGGATCAGCACTGTGTTCCATGGCAATGGTGGCAATTTCCCTTAAGGCGGTGGCATAAGGCTCAGGCTCCACGTTTTCACTCAGTGGCGGTACTGTCATGGAAGAGGCTATGGCTTCATTATCCCGCAGCATGTCAGCCTTGTAGTACAGTGTCTGCAAACCGTGAGGATTACGCTTGGTCCAGTAGACATAGTTTGAACCATCACGTGAAACATAACTTACGCCGTAACCTAATGAAGCGGTGATTTGCTCTAACTGGGTAAATCCTGGCTGAATGGCGGGCAGTGACAACAGTACTTCGGTAGTTTGTCCTATCACAGGTTCAAATTCGACACGGGCTTCGACCGTCCAGACATGATTTTTGACATTCGGGGTGAACGGTACGTCAAAAGTGATTTTCTGATAGGCTACAAGCAGGATGCCTGCCAAAAAAAGGGCTGCGGTTACAAAATAGAAAAGGCCACGGGAAACCATGTTATATCCTCAAATTATCCATGTGCTGTAATTACTTGTTGTCAGTTTTAGGTTTGTTTTTAATTTTTTCCGGTTTAGTTTCTTTAGTGTTATTGAGTCTAGGACTATCCTGTTCATTGTCATTGTGTTTGCTCTCTTTTACAACATGCGGCAGTGCTTCATACGGATTACTGCCTATCGAATCAGTGCCATCGCGGGCTAGGGTGGCAGTCTCACCGCTTTGCTTTTTTTCAGTAGCCTTATCATATTCAGCATTGATGTTGACACCATTTTTTACATTTTCAAGATGATCATCTAGGGAGACTAAGAGCAGACTGTTTTTGTTGCTGCGTTGCTGTACATACTGCCGACCAACATCCACTACAGCGACATCGGTAAGAATATTGCGGCCAATGAGTAGAGCGTATTGCATTAGGCTGCGGTCGACCAAAGTAAATTCAGCCTCCGTTGAATACCCGCCAATTTTAATGTTGAGTTTGACTACTTTACGATAACTGAACTCATCTGTAGAGGACTGACGCAGTCTGGTATCTCTGACAAAAGGAGCCTCTACGGTAACGACTCTGTCATTGTGTTTGATGTTAAAACGTACCATCTTCTTGCCGTTGCGTTCAAATTCTTCAATATCATTGGCAGAGATGGATGAAGTGGAGGCGCCGGTATCAATTCTAGCGACAATAGTGGTATTGGGCTCTTTGCAGTATACATACTCGCGAGCCCCTAGTATCATTTTGCCGTCTGGGGTCACAAGACTGTAATTGTTAAGAGGTTTTAGCATTTTCCCTCCGCTGTTCTCTCGTTCTGCTATCAGAGTGTCATAGATGAATTGATTTTGACGCTGCATGTTCTTAAGTTCATCAAGCAACTGTTTTTTTATGACATTCTGGTTTTTTTGGTATGCATCAATTTTACCTTTAATACTGCTGATCTCAGCCCGCTGAGCGTTTAATTCGCCGTTAATACTTTCAATTGTGCCAGATAGCGAGATGATCCTGTCTGAAAGCAGCTCTGTATCCAGTCCATATACTGCGCATGAACAGCAGAACATAATGGATGCTGCTGTTATAGAAACCAATTTATGCATAGTTACTTCCGTTTACACTTTAAAATAGTCAGTAAATACATCTAAAAAATTAATGCACTATAGCACAAATACAACTGCATGGAGTAAATTTTGTGACAGGTTTCAATTTTTTTTAACTGCATCGTAGGGACAATACCTGCTTTGCCGATTTCTATGGGAACTCTTCAAAGGTAAATTAAAAGATGAGAGTAAGTATTAAGACTATATGCATGAAGCATCGTCATGTTATAGTGATTGACTAGTAAAACACTTTTGAGTTTTATTGAATCTAATGTACATATTTAATAAAGTCAACGTTCACAAATACTATAACCTCAACTAATCATAGTTTTGTAGGTAATTCTGGTAAGAATATCGTTTTAAAACATACACAAGTTGTTAAGCAGCATTTTTGATTTCCCAAGGATTTTTCTTAGCGAGAATGTTCTCAATTAAAGTAGGAAGATCCTTCT
>CACYBT010000092.1 GCA_902772715.1 uncultured Succinivibrio sp. | reverse complement strand
TTCTCCTAGAGATTGTGTAAGACATAGTTCACTATGCAACGATCTGTGAAGCAGGAATCCCACGACTTTAGTCGTGGGAGTGTCAATGTAGAGTCTTGATAGCAATTAACCATAAGTCACGGATGATAATTTAAAAGGAGAATATATATTATGCCAATGCCAGAAAGATACCATCCTGAATGTCCACCTGATGCCCACAAGGTAATTAGACCTCCTGAGAATAAGGTAGATGCGCTTTTATGCGTATTGGTACCTGACAGTGAAATTACCAATGGCATGGACAATGTCACGGATATTCTCTCTATGATGAATAAAAAACCAATGCTGCTCTGCTCTGAAAAGATGCGCCAGGAGATTTTAAAAAGTGCCCCACAGGCTCCGATTGAGCCAGTATTTGTACGAGTACACGAGGATAAAAACAAAGCCTCCCTATCCTATAGTGATGGCGCTATTGGTCAAACTCTGGATTTTTATGATTATGCAGGATCTTTTGAGAAATACGAGAATTTTTTAGAACTTTTACCCAAGAAATGTCTTATCAGTCTTGATCTGCCTTCCATGTTTATCCTGCGCTCCATATCCACAGTTTATCCATGGGATAAACTTCTAGCAAAGCAGTTTTTAGGACAGTATCTTGAGGCTTCTAAAAATCTTACACAAAAAGATAAGGAACTTCTTGTTGATGTGCGTTACGGTCGCTTTGATTCCCTAAAGGTTGAAGAACAAAGCAAAACCGCATACAAGTTCTTAAAACTTGAACGCAAACTCTTCCTTCAGTACCCAACTGAAGACGATTAGCAAAGATACATGAACCTCAAATTTGCATCTTAAAATTGAGGATCATGGTTTTGGTCAGAGAGATGGGAGAGTCTTCTTGAGTGATCTCATCTCTTGTTATCCAGAAAGCCTCGGCAAGTTCACCATCATCACGCCTTATGACCGGTTCCCCATCCACACTTGCCATAAAACCCATAAGCACATTACTGTCGAGCCCCCAAGGCTGTGAGCCACAGTATTTAAGATCTTTAATCCTAAGTCCTACTTCCTCCATGCACTCACGTCTGGCGGTATCCTCAGGAGTCTCCCCGATCTCGCAGAAACCTGCGATTAATGCTAGCCCGCGATAAGGCCGGTCTTTATATCTTGTTACCAAAAGCTTATCTTCATGTACAATACCAACAATCACCGCAGGAGCAATCCTGGGGTAAATAATATTCGCGCATTTTGTACACAAAAGAGCACGCTCTTTTTGAGAATGAATGGTAGGACTGCCACAGCGTCCGCAGAAGCGATTATGCTGATAAAAATTAAAAAGATGATAGGCGGTAAATCCCGCAAAACAGACTATTCGCGGATTATCCGAGCGTAATACCATATGGCTCTGAAAGGAAAAGCCCTCAATATGGATATTTATGGAATCACCGCAATAAAGATAATAACCTCTGCTATCTATCGAGAAAAGGTAAAGAAGAGACTTGTCAGTTACATTACTAACTTGCGGCAGGAACAAAGGCTCATGAAGACCATCACCTCCAATTAGGATCTCATGCTCTTTAAAGACCAGCACAAAATCCTCATCACGAGGCTCATGCCTTAAGGAGAATTCATTTTTGAAAACATGGCGTCCTAAATCCTGCAGCATTTTAACTACAACCTAACCTAACAGATATTTTTCAACATCCAATGCAGCCTTACAGCCTTCACCGGCGGAAGTTATAGCCTGGCGATAGACTCTATCGGTGCAGTCACCGGCAGCAAATACCCCCTTGACCGAAGTAGCGGTTGCACTGCCAAATCCGGTTTTAATACAGCCATCCTCGTAAAGCTCTAACTGACCTTCAAAAATTTTGGTAGCCGCCTCGTGTCCGATAGCCACAAAGATTCCATCCAGCGGAATAGTTCGGCTTTTATTATTTTCAAGCACCTCAACGGCTGTAACCTGTGAACCATCTCCTTTAATTTCACTTATCGTAGCATTAAGAACAAACTCCACCTTGCCACTTTCACAAAGCTTAGATAGTCTGTCAATCATCACCTGCTCGGCTCTGAACTTGTCGCGTCTGTGAATAAGATAGACTTTTTTACAGATATTGCTTAAAAAAAGGGCTTCTACAAAAGAAGCCGAACCGCCTCCGACTACAGCCACAGTTTTATTTCGAAAGAAAAAGCCATCACAGGTGGCACAGGCTGACACCCCGTGTCCCTTGTATTTATTCTCAGACTCTAATCCTAAATAACGAGCCTTGGCACCGGTAGCAATAATTACTGTTTTGGTTTTGAGAATACTGCCAGATGACAAAGTTAATTCCTTGACATCATTACCTAAAACAGCCTTTGACACTTCATCATTGATGAGTCTTGTTCCCAAATCTAGGGCATGCTCCTTTAAGGTTTCCATTAAGGAAAAGCCGTCCGGAGCATCCTTACGTCCAGGCCAGTTACCAATCTCAGGGGTGGTTACAAGCTGTCCTCCTGGTTCACTACCGGTGACAATAACTGGATTCAATCCACTACGACAGGCATAGATGGCAGCTGTATAGCCCGCAGGTCCTGAACCGATAATGACGGTATTTTCAACTTCTTGTGTCATAATTTTCTCCTAAAATTTCGTGGTAACAGTCCTTGGCATAATTTATGGCATATTTAACCCAAGGTTCATGAAAACTGGACAGATATGCTATAACTTCCATGATATCATAAGCCATAAGGTATTCTGTAGCCTTTTTAGTATATGAAATATGCCATGGTTCATAGGCAATTCGGCCTTTACCAGTATAAGGTCGGCTAAAGCCGAAACGCTGAAGATTATTGGCAAGATACTGTCCTAAAGGATAAAAATAATTATCCTTGTTATACTCTCTTGACGTAAGTTCCAGTGTTTTTCCTGCTGGTAAAAGATTTTTAGCATAAATATCAAAATCTGTCCCGAAATGATGACGTGAAAGTCCAGGTACTGCCGAAAAGCGCATGATAGCACGCACCTTTTCCTCATCGGTAAGATTTGAGATGTCTTGAGGCAACTCATTCTCATCTAGTACCGCGCGTTTACCCTTAAACTTATCATCAAATATTTTAAACTGCCGATAAAAACTACGATGCGCTGAGGCTACAGTCAATTCTATCCCCTTTTTTAAAGCATCTTCACACAGTTTTTGCAGAGCCGCAATAGCATCTTTATCGGCCATAAATACACAGTTGTCAGCCTCATTCTTAAAGTAAACAAGGTGCTTATCCTCAAGACCTAAATACTGCTCTTTAGATATAGATATCATTAGGCTCTCAATCCTCATTTTAGATATTAAAAAAAAACAAAGCCATGATCTTAATGCAGGTAGAATCAGACAGAAAACCTAACTTATATGCTATTTTTTAGAAAATCGCATTTGTACGCTTTATATGCTGTGAACGAAAATGGCTTAAATATCAGCTTTAATGATTTACTTGCTCAGACTTTTTCTGTTTTAGGGATTTTACTAAAAACTGTGAATTTTATGGTCAATTTGAATATTTATAAAAATATCATGTTGATCTTTAAGAAAAAAAAATTAAAAAACTGGTAATCTAAAACAGTAACAAAAATACCAATGAGCACATTGGAATTCATTAAAGCCTTTTACCATACCAATTTCAAGAATAAGACCTTGCATAAAGACTTCAACAGCACAAGATTGAACCTTTCGTCTGCATTATAAAACCCATACCACATGATAGTGAATTTTTAAACGACAAGTAAAAGCATGTGTGAGTTTTTGCATCTTGACACTCCACACAGCTAAAGTTATGAAACCGGTTTCACAGATTACAGCATTGTAAGACTACGTGTTACACAATCTCTAGGAGAATTGCTCTTTCATCTTTTTTTTCACAGGCTTAAAATTCAGCATACCCTACGGTATTTGTCAGTTTTTTATGTTGCTGACAAGCCTAAATTTAGGATATTCACACTCTTATGCAAATCTCTGTCGTGCGTGACTGCAGGGTCATTCCCATGCTCTTACAGAGAGATTTTTTTGAGGATTTTTAGATCCTCTTTCATGACAATATATTATCATACCTGTAGATCTTAATTAAATGTAATCTACACATACTTTAAGATCATACTATCTGTCATCCTCACAGTTAACCCCGTGGGTTCTCTCGCCATCATTAGTTATAAAGATTGTACCTGCTCTTATCTCGTCATTAAAAAGCCTAAGAGCCTCTTACCTCATATTCCATGCATTCGACTATAATCAGCACATTAGCTGTTATAATTTTCAAGGATCTGTTCAATTTCCTCAATAAGATCGGGACTGCCATGCTCTCTGACATCATCAATAATTCTTAAAGCCTCTTCGTTATCACCAGTTTCAAAATAAAGGCGAGCCAGATTCAATTCATCAACATAATACTGATGCTCTTTTGGGGTAAGGCCAAAAATACTGTCATCGTTATTCTCACTCTCTTCCTGTGAGTTTATGGCACCAATCTTGTCATGAACCTTTTCGAATGATGACTCTTCATCAAGGACAGCAACATCGCCATTTATCATTTTAGCCATTTCATCAGGAGTGAATGCTGATCCTACTGGAGGCTCTTCAATTATCGGATCTAAGGTATCCTCTTTTTCTCCACTTAGCATATTCATCAGATCCTGTTCTGATTCTGCATCAAAATTCTCAGGCTGATTACTCATTCTGCTTTCAAGGTTATCAAGTCCATCATCAGTTACGACATCATGAGGGGTCTCATCCTTTAAAGCACTTTCATCCGTACCCTGTTCTTGAGGATAAGCAAATGTTTCAACTGTAGCGGCATCTGAAGGCTCTGCGGCATTTTTCTCCTGCATATCAGCCATCAGTAATTCATGAGAGCCATTCTCATCAGGTACATCAGACGAAGAAACTTCGTTAGTATCAACCTGCATTGCAGGTGCTGGACCTAACTCTGGATCAACATCCGTTTCTGGTTCAAAAGGAGGAATGTTCGAGTCTCCAACCTCAACATCCTGAGAAATATCAGAACTCTCCTCACTCTGAATCAAATTCTCAAGATCCTCATTCTGAACTAAAGGTTCATCCCCCTCTGTTTCTGAAACCTCTTCTTGAGTGTCGCCACTTTCCTTATCTAAAGTATCATGCTCATCTTGAGTATCAACAGGGCGTAAAAGTTCTTCTAGATCAATGTCGTCATCCACTATTTCATTGACAGATGTAGGGGAGTTTTCCTCTGCAGTCACCAAAT
>CACYBT010000091.1 GCA_902772715.1 uncultured Succinivibrio sp. | reverse complement strand
GGTACCATTGATTTCTTTTAACAAAGGTACCACGGATTTAGGATCGTCACTGTGAATATCCATCACCACATAACCGATATCCATAGTGGTCTGCAGATACTGTGCCGCCACATTGATATTGAATCTTGCAAAGATTTCGTTGATCTGCCGCATAATACCAGGTACATTCTTATGAATATGCAGAAGACGGCTGACATCGGCTCTCTTTTTAGGCAGAGCGACTTCAGGAAAATTTACAGCCGTTAAAGTTGAGCCATTATCAGAGTATAAGGAGAGTTTTTCTGCAACCTCAGTGCCGATATTACGCTGTGCCTCTTCGGTACCGGCACCGATATGCGGTGTCAGAATGACATTATCAAACTCTCGAAGTGGCGTGATAAATTCCTCTCCGTTAAAGGATGGCTCTTTAGGGAAGACGTCAATGGCGGCACCTGCAACCTTGTTGGCACGCAGAGCATCACATAAAGCCTCAATGTCCACTACGGTACCACGTGAGGCATTGATAAAGCGCACTCCATCTTTCATGAGCGCAAATTCCTTCTGCCCTATCATCCCTTTGGTAAGTTCAGTTTCTGGCACATGCAGTGTAACTATGTCCGAGTTTTGCAGCAGTTCTTCAAGCGTATTAACCTGTCTGGCATTGCCCAGCACCATCTTGTTTTCAACATCATAGAAAATCACACTTAAACCAAGACTTTCAGCAAGAATGCCAACCTGAGTGCCAATATGACCATAGCCAATAATACCGATAGTACGGCCACGAGCCTCATGACATCCTGTAGCTGCCTTGTTCCAGCCTCCACGGTGCAGTAAGGCGTTTCTAGCCGGAATATCACGCAGCAACTGCAGATACTCCCCGGTAATAAGTTCTGCAACCGATCTGGTATTAGAGTAAGGGGCATTGAAAACCGGAATACCTAAACTGGCGGCGGCAGCCAAATCCACCTGATTAGTACCGATACAAAAACAGCCCACGCCTATGAGTTTTTTGGCATGCTCCAAAACCTCACGGGTTAAATGGGTACGCGAACGAATGCCGATAAAATGCACATCGGCAATCTTATCTAATAGCTCCTGACCGTCAAGAGCCTTTTTCTGGTATTCAATATTGGTATAACCTGCTTTTTCTAAAGCATCAACCGCACTTTTATCCACTCCCTCCAACAGGAGAATTCTGATTTTAGATTTTTCCAAAGATAAAGAAGGCATATTCATCCCTTAGACGTTAAAAATGCCCAAAACGGGCATTTTAAAAATTACTTACTGTTCTTCTGACGGCGAACTTTTACCGCATTGCTCAACTCATCACAGATCTTCTCGGTATCCTCAAACCCAATGCAGGCATCAGTTATGGACTGTCCATATACGAGGGCATTTCTATCGGCAGTTAAATCCTGACGACCTTCCACAAGATTGGACTCGAGCATCAAACCAAAGATCCGTTTATCACCTGTCTCCAACTGTTTAGCCACAGCATCAGCCACATCCAACTGTTTTTTAAACTGCTTGTTGGAATTTGAGTGCGAGGCATCAATCATCACCATCGGATTTAAATGACGATGTGACAGATCCTCACAGGTTTTCGTAACATCCTCAGCACTGTAGTTAGGTACCTTGCCGCCACGCAAAATCACATGACAGTCACTGTTGCCGCGGGTATGTACAATAGCCACATGTCCCATCTTGGTGACCGACATGAAAGTATGTTCATGCTGAGCGGCAATCGCGGCATCGATTGCAATCTGTACCGAGCCGTCAGTAGCATTCTTAAAGCCGATAGGACAGGATAAGCCTGAGGCTAACTGTCGGTGCAACTGTGATTCCGTGGTTCTGGCGCCAATAGCGCCCCAGGAGATAAAATCGTCAATGTACTGTACGGTTATCGGATCTAAAAACTCGGTAGCCGCAGGCATGCCAATACTGTTGATCTCACACAGCAGTTTTCTTGCAATCTTAAGTCCCGCATTAATATCATGGGAATCATCAAGATTAGGATCATTGATAAGTCCTTTCCAGCCCACTGTAGTACGTGGTTTTTCAAAGTAAACGCGCATTACAATAACTAACTCATGGCAAAACTTCTCTTTAAGACGCATGAGTTTTTCGGCATATTCAATGGCAGCCTTGGTATCATGAACCGAACAAGGACCTGCAACCACCACTAGGCGATCATCAAGCCCATTTAAAACATTATGAATTTCATTACGGGTGGTAGCCACCACCTTATTGGTAAAGTCCGTTGCAGGAAACTTCTCAATCACTGCAATCGGAGGGAGCACCTGATGCATTTCACTAATCCTCGTATCAACGATGCCATGCCCCGCTTCATTAGGCGGAGACATGTTCAAATCTTCAAACATAAAAACCACCTAATTATCTGTAATTAAAAAAACGCCAATAATAATAGTTTGCACCGTGAGAAAAAGAGTTTTGACACAGAACTTTCTCATTTAAAGGCAAACTTCTCCTAAAGTTGCCATGATGTAGCAAATTATTAGTATTCACGATAGTATTCCTAAAAATAATAAAAACATCTTCTCCCCAAGGAGAAATTAAAAGAATAGTTACATTTTGACAGCAAAAAAGGAGTAAAGCAAGTAAAAAGATCAATGTTTACTAAAAGTGCACCGTTTCAAAAAGATCTCTCAAAAACACAATGAATTTTCAGATTTTCTCTATTCAGTAAAATTGCGGCACAAAAAACAAAAATGGCACATTTTCACAGGGAAAGGCCTGGCTTGAATACCCTTTTGATGATGAAATGCCAGATGAGGATAAACACATTCAGTGAGCTTTTATAGCATTCGCAAAATGAAGCATGAGAGCC
>CACYBT010000090.1 GCA_902772715.1 uncultured Succinivibrio sp. | reverse complement strand
CATAATTATGTTAGGAACCGCCGTATGCGGATCCGCACGTACGGTGGTGTGAGAGGGCTGAGCTATAACTCGCCCTACTCGATCAATATAAAGCAGGACCTTCACGTTAGACATAGGAGAAAATAAAATTCTGTCGTATAATATCAAGATTTGAGGTGTGAACTGTTGTCTCGTGTAACATGTACATGCGTACTTGCTTTCCTGGGAACTTTAACCAGGAAACTCCTTGAATAGTTTTTTTTAAATCTGTGTATGACGATGCTTTATGGAAGCCTCTGTATGTTAAAGAAAGTTGCTGTAATTTTAGCCTGCTGTTTTTTTTGTCCATTATCCCTTGCCGGTACCAATTCTTATCCTTTAAACGGCAGTCGGGTGGTTGGTGAAGAACAGATTTTTAGACTTGATCCTAATGGGACCACTACCTTAGAGTACGTGGCCGCTGAGTATCATCTGGGGTTATCCAATCTTATTGAGGCCAATCCTGAGGTAGATCCTATTGTGCCGCTTAAAGGATCGCAACTGATTATTCCCACCCGTCTGATTTTGCCTAATACTCTGCATCAGGGAATTATCGTCAATTCAGCGGAGATGCGACTTTATTACTATAGAGGCAACGGTGTGGAGGTGTACCCTATTGGTATTGGACAGTTGGGCAAGGGAACCCCAAAAGCCTGGGTGACCAAGGTGGAGCGCAAGAAAGAAGGCCCTACCTGGACTCCTACCGCCAAGATGCGTGCCGAATATGCTGCAGAAGGAGAATATCTGCCTCCTGTGGTACCTGCAGGTCCGGATAATCCAATGGGACTTTATGCCATGTATGTGGGAAAACTCTATGCCATTCACGGTACCAATGCTGATTTTGGTATTGGTTTGCGTGTAAGTCATGGCTGTGTACGTCTGCGAAATGAGGACAACAAGGAGCTCTTTTATAAGGTTCCTGTCGGTACCAGAGTGCAGTTTATTAACGAGCCTATAAAGTATTGTGAGGATCCAGACGGTAACCTCTATATTGAAGTGCACCAGCCTTTATCCCGCAGTGCCTCTGAGTTTGAAAACTTTGAAAGCAATGTCCCTTTCAATTTTACTCAAGATCAGAAAAATTTCTTCTCAGATCCGAGAATCAATCAGGATGTTCTAAAGCGTGCCTTAAGTGAAAGGACGGGACGGCCTGTACTGTTGAATCCTGCGGAATTTTAAATGTGTCCATTACATGCCGGTGTCTTTCATGTACTAAAGATATGCTGTATAGCACTGTGCTGTGCGTGTGGAGATGTTGCTGCAGGTGAACATAGGGAGGCATCCGCTCCTGAGAATTCTGAAGAAACAGTTTTGGGTTATGAGAATGCCGTGCCTGCAAAAAAATACGGCAGTCTTGATTTAGATGCCAATGTTATTGAGGCACTCAATACTGAACGCGCCTTTATGTTCAAAAATGATCTTTTCAATTTCAGATTGGAAACTGAACATGAGGTTTTGCACAGACTGTACACCGAGCGGACACCAGGAGTTAATCCGCCTTACTCCATCTATAAGATGCCAGAAAAGCTTTGGGAGCATGAAAAAGAGAATGTGACACTTCTTTTAAATTACCTTTTTCGTAACTATACGTCACGCAATATTCACTATGATATCCCCGTAGTCTTAGTCGAATCACCTAAAAGAGAATCCCGCGGTTATGACAATAATTACAGAAACAGCATATGTGATGGTATCGGGTACCTAGAGTCCAATCTCAAAAATCTGTGCCATATCGAAAAACGAGACAACTATGGACTTATAGAACTGTATTTGCCGTATGGCTTTTCCAGGACAGAAAGCAATTATAAAATGCTGATGTTGCCTGTCAATGAGAACAATTTTTCTTATTTTATTCAGATCCTGCGTGCTTTTCCAAGTCTTATAGGCTTTAATTCTCACCGTAATCATAAAGGTTTTGTCACGCCTCTTACTACTCTTGATAAGAATATCTACAGTGAAAAACTTAATGAGAAACTAAGCGGAGCCGTTCGCTTTGAGCAATTAGGTCAAGGCTGTACTTATTTTGCCTCGGATAAATGCAATCTCTATTTTTCAGGAATTAAAACATCAAGGCTTTTAGGTCAGAATTTCGATCATCTTGATAATTATATTAACGGATTTTCTAAAAAGCATAATCTGCGTCTTTTGTTTGATAAGGATTCGGTACCGCATGTAGATCTTAAAAATACCGTGTTGTCGACAAGTGAATATATCAATTACGGTTTTTATACCGAGGTCGAGCTGCAGATGCTTGCAGATCTTGGCTACGATATTTATCCTTCAGAGTTTTTCGGTACTTCCATTTATGAATCAGGCAACAGCAGGGAACGTGACCAGTACAGCATCATTTCCACCTTTTCTGAATGGAACATGAATACCAAATCCTACAATCCAGAAAGAGCGTCTATCGTGCCACTGACCGTGGGTACCCACGTTTATGGATCCTACAATGATGTTAAGCAGAAAGGCAATATTTACAGCCAGGGCTATGGCGCCATTGGTGTACGTATGGATGGCAGCTACAATTATCTTGAATTAAACAGACAGGCTAAAATTCTAGAGAATGGTAGTCGTGGCACTGGCATTGCGGTAGCCTATGGTAGAGATAATGTGCTTGATATTGATGGAGTGGTCGAGGCTAAGGGAGAAGGCGGTATAGCGCTGAGTTTTGATTTTGGTTCTAATGTCTATTCCAATTTAAGAGAGTACCGTGGTTCCTACCGTACCATGAGATTCTATGATGTGATGACAGGCAAGCTCTCGAGGAGAGAAGGCAGCAGGGTCAAGGCTGATCCTGATATTTTAGGACCTTTGTGCAGTGATGTTAATATCAGAGGAAAACTGCATGGCAGAAAATACTCTATTTATATTGATGATAGTGCGCATGTCAGGAACATCAGATTTTTTAATAATGCAGCACTTGAGGGTGATATCCTTTCATTCTGGGAACCCTATATTCCACATAAGGGCTCAGAACTATATGCCAGAAATTTGTATTCTGAGATAAGAGACGGAGTGCTGCAGTTTGATGATGCGGTAAAGATTTCATCTCGACAGAAGGCTGAGCAGATGCTGCAAAATCTCTATACCAATCTTATTTTTGGTGTGGCAGATACCAAAGTTCATGATTATTTCAAAAGTAGATTTGATAAAGAAAAAACTTCTTTTGACCGTTTTGCCAATATCAGTATTAAGGGCGATATTACTGGTAAATCACTCAATCTGTTCTGTAAAGGAGGTCGCACTGAAGTTGACGGCTATCTTGATGTTAGAGATTTAACCGTAAGTGATGCCGTATTTGCTTTAAAAAAAATGCAGTACGGCGGATTTTATTCAAAGATAGAGAGTCTTACCTTAGGAAAGGATGGCATTCTTTCTTTATGTGATGGTCAGTATCAGTATTTTCTCGTCACTAAGAATGCGAAAATCTCCAACCAGGCAAGTATCTGTGTTGATGCCACTGAAGAAGGTAAGTTACAGGATATGATTAGATTTTTAGGCAAAGTTGAGGCTAGTGCGTCACTCATTAACGTTGAGCCTGGTATATCCTACGCAGAAATCAAGCGCTTTTCTTCTGATCCTAAGGCACTGCTTAACTTCCTTAACAAATTTGTAGACAATGCCAATGAACTTTTTAAGGATTACAATCTGGATGTGCGCTTCCCAAAACATGTCTGGTACAATCATGGAGTAATGGGGCGCAAGATTAAATGTCTTGCCAAAGGCTGCTACATGGGAGATTTTGTTAACAATAACCGCAATATTAAAGATACTCTGCCATGGTGGCGTTATCTTATATCCTTTGTAGGATGCGTCCTGATGCTTATCTTAGGAGTTTATATCGCCAAACGCTTAAACGGACTAATGTATGGTTAAGGTTTTATGAGATTAAGAAAAGAGTCCTCAGGGGTCTCCTTTCTGATGAAGCGTCCATAGATCCCAGTCCCTAACAGCAGTAGCATTATAATTAGGACTCCAAGATTGCCATACCTTGAATACAGGCTTTGTCCTGTAACAGGGTAAAATTTAACTTCAAGCACTCCTGCCACATCACTTGCAAGTTCTGATACTACCTCACCCTTTTCATTGATGTAAGCGGTAATGCCACTGTTAGTGCAGCGCAGCATGGGCTTTGAAAGTTCCATGGAGCGCATACGGGCAATATTAAGATGCTGTCGAGGGGCTTTGGTTCCTGCAAACCACGTGTCATTGGAAATCATTATAAGGCCATTTGTTTTCTCATTATCAAGACTTCTTATGACTTCTGGAAAAATAGCCTCATAGCAGATGGCGGGAGTGAATTCATGTGTACCAATATGCAATGGTTTCTGATTGTCCTGCCCGTAGTCAAAGGAGGAATTGGGGATCACAAAAATGGAGCCTAAAGGCCTTAGGAGTTCCTCAAAGGGGACAATTTCTCCAAAAGGTACAAGGACTCTTTTGTTGTACCCGCTAAATCCCGCATCAGTTACTCCGGCTCCGAGTATGGCCATGGAATTATAATAACTTTTGTCTGAAGTTCTGAATAGACCGGTGACAAGATTAGCGTTATGCAGTTTAAAGATCTTATCGAGATCGACAAGTACTTCATATCCGTATTCTACAGTCATAGGAAGGGTAGATTCAGACCACAGCACCAGAGTGTTTTTGTTGATGACCTCACTGGTTAGCGCCCAGTATTTGCCAAGGATGCTTTCAAGATTTTCACCGTTGTTGTGGACTGATACTTCCACATTGCCCTGCACTAAGGCTACATTCATGGGCTCAATGCGTTTTAATGCTGTTGCGCCCTCAATTAAGATTCCCACAGTTAAAATTACGGCAGCGATAGGGAGGTAGAGAAATTTTCGTAAAGCAGTAAGGGCAACAGCACCGCTTATAATGTACAAAAGGGCACTGATGCCGCGGACACCTATGAGACTTGCATAATTTTTGAGAGGTCCTTCAATACAGGAATATCCTGCGTACAGCCAGGGAAAGCCGGTAAGAAATACTCCCACGAAAAAATCACCAAGAATAAAGGCGAGCGGCATAAAGGCACATAAAAATACTCCCTGGTGTTTTTTGGCAACTGTAAACGCGAAGGTATTAAACAGTGCGTAGGGGAGTGAGGTAATAGTGAGCACACCAAGCGCAATGACAGGCCAGCTGATATATGACGGCATCTCGCCAAATCCTTCCATGACATGGGACAGCCAGGACAGGCTAATTAGGGAGTAGATACTAAAGAACACCAGAGTATAGAGAAAAACCTGCTTTTTAGTTGTGGCAAAACTCAGTACCACCATGAACAGCACATATCCTAAAATGGTAAAAGGCCAGGAAGCAACAGGGGCTAGTCCCATGGAGTTTAAGACTCCGCCTAGGGCGCATAAAATCGGCATACCGAAGGAAGATAGCAAGAGTTTTTTTAACCTGTTAGCATCTAAAAGATTGGATAGGAGTAGATATATCTTTATAAACATTCTTAAGTTTCCAAAAAAAATCCTGTCAATTTAAATAAATGTCATGAAAAAAACTCTAAGTTAAATCTATTTGTGCATGCCACAATAGGGGAGTAATTCTTCAATTTTAGCATCAATACGTTTCTGTTTTTCTTCATGAATCTGAGCATATAACTCTTCGGCTGTAACTTCTTTATGGCGCTGTTCTACAATTTTCCCTCTAATTGCAAGATCTAATAGGTGATTCTTTAGATTGCTAAATTTGCTGGTTAAATCCATAATATTTATTCAAATGCCTACACGTATTTTATTTATCGTTTGAAATGATTTTCCATTGACCATTATTGCCGCTTCCATCATAGACAACATTTTTCATTTCACTTATTTTTCTTCCTACTGTTTTAGCACTTATTCCCAGTTTTTCACCGATCTTTTTTCTGGTAATTTTTGGATTATCCATTATCATCTTCAGAATAGAATCCTTTACATCGTCGTGAGGGACATCGTGAGGGACATCGTGAGGGACATCGTGAGGGACATTATGTTCCTTAGGACCAACTGTTGCTGTGGCAATATCTGGAAGAGGTACCGTGATTCTAAATACGTCACCCTCGACAAACACAGGATCTTTCCCTGAATACATTTTTGTGTATTTATAGGTGTTGAGCATACCAGAACCGAGCTCGTCAGCAAGACCTATTTCTCGGAATACTTTTGCTATTGGTGGATTTTTAGAAACGGGTTCAAAGGATATTGGATTTAATGCTCCATATCCATGTGAAAGATTACCATTTTCGGTAACAATCTTATCTTTTTCGATAATTAACTTTGGAACATAAGCGCTTGAAAAATCTCTGTGTACCAGAAGATTTGAAATTATTTCACGAAGAATATGATCTCGGGCACTAACACTTTGAATTCCTTCTAGATGGAATGTATCATTAAGGTGTTTTTTTCCAAAAGCCATCAGACGATCATAGCTTTCGATAAGGTTGGTGATTACAACATCTCTATCATCATATCTATCAGTATTGACGACCCTGAAAATAGCATCTGTCTTGTGCTGCGGAAGAATTGACATGATTGTTGAATCTTTTCCGAAGAGTAGAATTCCTGCATAGGTAACACCTTCAATCTGCTCATAATCATCCTTTAGGATTAGATTTGAACTTCTGAGCATCTTTTCATCTGACATTGAAACCCAAGGATGATTCTGATCTCTGTATCGTGTCATCCTT
>CACYBT010000089.1 GCA_902772715.1 uncultured Succinivibrio sp. | reverse complement strand
ATACTCGTTTTGATCAGTGTGGAATTGTGATGTATCTTGATTCAGAGAATTGGCTTAAGGCATCGGTAGAGTATGAGAATACAGAATATCAGCACCTAGGTTCTGTAGTTACTAATAATGGATACTCTGACTGGGCTACAACTGTGATTAAGTCCAATATTAAGACTGTATGGTATCGACTTTCAAGACGCGAGAACGACTTTAAATTAGAATCATCCGTAGATGGCATAACCTTCAGACAAATGCGTATCTGTCATATGTTTCATGCTGATTCAAAAATAAAATTTGGGATCTATGCCTGTAGCCCAGAAAATTCATCATTTAAGGCGGTATTTTCAGATTTAAAGTTATCAGAATGTGTTTGGCTTGCTCATGACGGCCAGCAACCAGATTTATTCCCTAACTAAAACGCATTCATTATATGTCTCTTCGGTTAGGAAGCCTTTATTTTGCAGCGCTCTCATGAATTTTTCTATCATGTTACTGTCCTAATTAGGTGATGAATCATGAGGTAATAAAAAGTATTAGTTATGGCTGTCGAAATTTATCTAAATGGGAGAAAAGACAAAGTCCACCTTTGTACTTTCAAGATTCAGATATGTGTATGCACAGTTTAAACGGATTTTGTTATGAGTAATCAGATTAAACACAATATTAAATTTGAGAATATTAGGTTTTATTTTGACGATAATTTATTTTTGAATAATGATTTTGATTTTTATATGGAATTTTTTGACAGAACCAAAATTCTTAAATCGAAAGATACTAAACTGAGTGATGGAAGAGGCAAAACTTTAATTTTCAAACACCATGGTCTTGATTTGGTATTAAGACACTACAAACGAGGGGGGATCTTCGGGAAGATTATTGAGGATCATTTTTTTAAATTTGAATGTTATGCGCATAGAGCTCGAGATGAATTTAATTTGCTGCTGCAAATGAGACAGTTAGGACTCAAGGTTCCTAAGCCAATAATTGCAAGAGAAGTTGATTATGGTTTATATCTCAAACAGGATATTGTTATCGAGGCTTTAAATGGCTTTAAAGATCTCTCAAAGATAATTGCACAACGACCGCTAACAGATTTTGAGTATAAGTTGATAGGCCAGATGCTAAAAAGTTTTTTTGACAATAATGTTTTGCACACTGATTTAAATATTCGCAATATTCTTTTATTTGAAAATGAGGTTTATCTTATTGATTTTGATAAATGTGTTATTAAGTCCATAGATTTTACCTGCAAACAGAAGATGATTGACAGACTTCAACGATCCTTTAAAAAAGAAAAGTTAAAAAATGATAAGGTATATTTTTCAGAGTACGGTTTTGAAATTCTGAAGCAATACGCACTTGTTTGATAACCTTGCTATTGTTTTTAACTGAATATCTAATATAGTTATTTTAAAAAATCATTTATGTAATTCATTGATCTTTGAATGGCTCCTCTACCCTGTTGCTGAATATCAAGGGCTTTAACTCCAGTGCTAATTTTCAGTTCGTTATCAAAAAGCAGTTTCAACATTATTTTGGT
Source organism: uncultured Succinivibrio sp. (assembly GCA_902772715.1). Taxonomy (GTDB): domain Bacteria; phylum Pseudomonadota; class Gammaproteobacteria; order Enterobacterales; family Succinivibrionaceae; genus Succinivibrio. The sequence goes on along the minus strand of CACYBT010000089.1, from coordinate 2,040 downwards.
CAGACTATACTCATCTGTGGCTAGAAAACATCCACCACACTCAATTAGTTTGTCAAAGAGTTCGGCAAAGTTGTGATAATCAGGACCTGTAATAAGTGGTAGACTGAAGAACGCAGGTTCTAGGGGATTATGACCTCCGGTTGAAATGAAACTTCCGCCCATGAAAACTACATCGCAGAGACCAAGATAGGACTCGATTTCACCAATAGTATCCCCAATGAGAACTTCAGCAGAAAAGTCACTAATGTTTAAAAGTTCACTTTTACGGCTGTAAGAGCAGTTATTCTTATCAAGAAAGGAGGTTATGTTTTTTACGATAGCAAGGTGCCTTGGAACAATAACCATTTTAATTTTGGATCTGCTTAATTTGGCTTTCAAGAATGCATTTAAGATAGTAATTTCTTCACCCTCATGGATGCTAATGGCACCAAATACCCTGTTTCCCAAGATTTTTTCCTTGATACATTTTGCATTTTTATATAACCCCTCCCGAGGTACGAGGTCATATTTTAGGTTTCCAGTAACAGCAATGTTATGTGGGTTAACCCCGATTTTTTCAAATCTTTCCTTGTCCGAATAAGCAACGCACAGAACTTTAGAAAGCCTTTTCCCAATTAAATCCTTTACCAAATCTTCATGTTTTAGATAGGCATTGCAATTTTTTTCCTGCATTCTGGCGTTGATTATGATTACGGGACAGTTTTTGCTGTGAGCAATATCAATCATGTTAGGCCAAAGCTCAGTATCAATGATGATCAGCAACTGAGGATGAAACTTGCAAAAGAAGGCTCTAAGACCTAAAGAAGAGTCTAGTGGTACATATCTTAGATTAACATCGCGTAAGGAAGATCCTGCCTGTGCTCCTGTTGTTGTCATAGTTGTAAGCACGATATTTTGTTCTGGATGCTGTTTATTAAACTCAACTATGAATGGTTTTAGTGCGTTAACTTCACCAAAGGACGCAGCATGAAACCACACGCTTTTTTTATAACCTTTTCCAAAGTAAATACCGATTAATTCCAAAATTCTAAAACCATATTTAGGATCTTTTCTTCTTTTATAACTGATAAATATCGCAGCTAAAGGGGCAAGAAACAAAGTGATTGTTTTGTAAACCAATAGTATCAAAAATGATTTAATTCGCATACCCAACACCTTTATCCTAGAACAATAGTTTCTAATTTTTCAATTACTTGCTCAGGTCTTATTTGTTTTAAACATTCATATGTGTTGTAACGACAGGTTTTTTTAAAGCATGGGTGACATTTTACAGTAGATTCAAGACAGATAGCCTTATTTGACAAAGGAGGAGTGTATTGGGTTGAAGTAGAAGCAAATATACAAATTTGTGGCTTATCTGCAGCAGCAACTGTATGCATAAGTCCTGAATCATTGCAAACAGCACACTTTGCCTGTCCGATAATATCTAAGGCTTCAACTAAACTTGTTTGCCCAGCAATGTTGAAAAAATAAGACTGATAGCTTTTATCCACGTCTTTTTGAATTTTAGAGGCGGTTTCAGCATCCTTTTTTGAACCAAGAGCCACAACACTTCCTCCTCTGCTAATCCACCATGATGAAACTTGTGCAAAGAATTCAGTTGGCCATAACTTAGTTGGACCGTAATTTGCCCCACACCCTAAAATTAGAATTTGTCTGCTTATATCAAGCCTAAGTCTTGAAATCAGTTCTTTAGAAAGTGGTTTAGTTTCCAAAGAAGGATAATTAAATATAGGTAAGTCTTTTGCAGTTTTAACTTTCGATGTGCTGTAGGCTAAGGATACATATCTTTCTACCATTTTGGGAAAGTCATGTTTGTTTGAACGCATATCATTGATGACAAAGTATCTTGATTCTCCTTTAAATCCGCGTCGTTGCGGAATTTTAGCAAATAAACCTATCAATGCAGATTTAAAAGAGTTTGGCAACACTATGACGCAGTCATAATGGTATTTTCTGAGTTTTTTCCCTTCTGCAAACCTTTCTTTTAGATTAAAACTGCCATGCATAAACGGGTTAACAATTTTATTGGTTAACTGT
>CACYBT010000088.1 GCA_902772715.1 uncultured Succinivibrio sp. | reverse complement strand
TGCTTGTTTAATAAGCGAGATCATTTTACTAACAAATCTTGATATTTAAATGGATTTTCTTTATAACAACAAAGCAGATCACATAAATATCTTGATTTATGTTCTTATGTTTATTCACTAATAAATTAACTGACTTTAAAAAATCACCTTGATAAGTCATATTCTTCTTGTGCATGCGGGCCACACATATAAAAAAACCTCCTTTGGTTTAAGCCAAGGAGGTTTTTTAAATAGGTTCTAAAACTAGTTGTTACCTACTGATAGGGTTTTCATGTCTGACATGTAGGCTCTTAGTTTTTTCCCAACTATTTCAATTGGATGATTTCTGATAGCCTCGTTGACTTTAATGAGTTCAACATTATCCACACAGTTGTCGCCTGGGAATTTTTCACCGAATACATCAAGTTTCTGATTATTCATAAATTCTTTCAGCATAGGAATTGCACTGTTGGCGAACAGGTAGTTTCCGTATTCGGCAGTATCAGAAATGACCACGTTCATTTCGTATAATCTGCGACGGGCAATAGTGTTGGCAATAAGTGGTAACTCATGTAAGGATTCATAGTAGGCAGATTCTGGGTAAATTCCTGATTCGGTCATGGTTTCAAAAGCCAACTCGATACCTGCTTTACAGAAAGCCACCAACAGTGTTCCTTTATCAAAATATTCCTGCTCACTGATTTTTTCATCACATGAAGGAGCATTCTCAAAAGCACATTTTGCGTATTTCTCTCTCCAGGCAAAAAGATTTTTATCATTGTTAGCCCAGTCTTCCATCATGACCTTTGAAAACTCGCCACTTTCAATGTCATCCATGTGTTTTCTGTAAAGATTTTTTAGAATTGACTTTAGTTCTTCGGCTAACTGGAATGCCTTAATTTTTGCAGGATTGGACAAACGATCCATCATGTTGGTTATTCCGCCCTGCTTTAATGCTTCGCAGATGGTTTCCCAACCAAACTGTAATAATTTGCAAGCATAGGCTTTATCAGCACCGATGCTTACAGCGTGATCGTAGCACAGCACTGTTGCAGCCTGTAGTACACCGCAAAGAATTGTCTGTTCACCCATCAGATCGGACTTAACCTCTGCCACGAATGATGAACGCAGGCACCCTGCTTTATGACCACCGGTCCCTGCTGCCCATGCTTTTGCATAATCCCAGCCTTCACCGTTTGGATCATTTTCTGGATGTACAGCAAGCAGTGTTGGCACACCAAAGCCACGACGATATTCTTCTCTAACCTCTGTTCCTGGCGATTTAGGAGCGACCATAACTACGGTTAAATCTTTTCTAACCTGCATACCTAATTCAACAATGTTAAATCCATGTGAATAGCCAAGGCATGCGCCAGGTTTCATTAAAGGCTGAACAGCATTTACGACGGCCTCATGCTGTTTGTCAGGGGTCAGATTGATGACTAAATCTGCGCTTGGGATAAGTTCAGCATAAGTCCCAACCTTAAATTTGTTTTCTGTAGCACGTTTGTAGGATGCTCTTTTTTCAGAAATGGCTTCCTCTCTTAAGGCATAGCTAACATCGAGGCCGGAATCACGTAAATTTAGGCCCTGATTTAAGCCTTGTGCACCGCAGCCAATAATTACAATTTTTTTACCTTTCAGAAAATTACAACCATCAGCAAATTCACTGCGATCCATAAGTTCACAGCAACCCAATTGGGCTAACTTCTCACGAAGATTTAATGTATTGAAATAATTAAAATTTGTCATAGTAAAACCTTAAAGTAAAATAGTTATCTTTAAAATTGTCTTTCTATAATATCAGAATTTTTATAAAATGGCATATAATTAATTTTATATTGCAAATTTTGCAATGAAAGACAAATTTTGAGGAATAAACAGTGATTGATCTAAAGGATGCTGCCACTTTTTTGCGATTGTGTGAAACTGCAAATTTAACACGCACTGCCGCTTTGTGTAATGTCAGTCCTTCAACATTAAGCAGAACCTTAAATAAACTTGAAGGTATTCTTCATACTAAACTTTGTTTGAGGGAAAAGAAAGGCGTATTTATTACAGAGGCTGGTCACAAATTTGAATCCTTTGCCAGAAAGGCTCTTAACGAATATGCGGAACTGGAAGCATCTCTTAATAACACAGTTCAGTCAATCAGCGGTATTGTAAAAATCTACTGTTCTGTAACGGCATCATATCTTTTTATTCCGAGATTGTTGAATGAGTTACATCTAATTGCCCCTAATCTTGAAATAAAGTTAGAAACCGGTGATCCAGCAGAGGCTTTGGATAAACTTGAGGGAGAAGATATTGATTTTGTTATAAGTGCGCTGCCAAATGAAATACCGGATAATATCAAGTATGTTGATCTTGTTACTTTTCCTCTCATCCTTATATCCCCCAAAAAACCTCTGTTTTCTTGTGAGACCGATCTTAATTCTTTTGATTTGTCGGAAGTCCCTTTTGTAATGCCTGAGAAGGGACAGTTACGCAACGAAGTTGACAAGTTTTTTCATAGCCTAGAGTCACCACCTCATATTTATTCTGAGGTGGCAGGTCATGAGGCAATAGTATCACTTACGGCTTTAGGTTTTGGTATATCTGTGGTTCCAAGATTGGTATACGATATTTCACCATTTAAAAATGATGTATATGTGGTTAAAGAATTGCCGTGGTCCAATTTCAGAGTGGCTTTGTGCTGTCTGAAAAACAGAGCTAAGTTGAGATCTGTTAAAATCATTCACGATCTTGCATTGCGTGTTGCGCCAAGTTTTACTCCTGATCTGACTCGCAGGAGAACGGATTTATCGAGCTGATAAATCTGCTCAATACTTAGACTTAATGCACAAATTTACTTTATTTAATTGTTTAAACGTACAGACTTGACTCTAATAGATGTATATTATATCGGTTATTGAATGTTGTTTCACAACTCTATAAGTAAAAGGTTTATTGATTGATTTTTTATTACAGTGTATTAGGAGATAGTAGTTCATGTTTTACGGAATTAATCCTACCAAAACCAAAGCATGGGAAAAACTTTCACAGCATTTTGAAGCCACAAAAAATCGTACTATAAAAGAGCTGTTTGATGCCGATAAAGATCGTTTCAGTAAATATTCTTTAATTTTGGGCAATGGGGATTTAGTTGCTGATTTTTCAAAGAATATTGTTGATGAAACCACAATGAAGTTGCTTTTTGAGTTAGCAGATGAGACTAAATTAAAAGATAACATCAATGCGATGTTTGACGGTGAAAAAATTAACCGTACTGAAGGTCGTGCTGTTCTTCATACTGCCTTAAGAAACTTTTCTGGAAAGCCTGTTTATGTGGATGGTAAAGATGTGATGCCAGATGTGAAGGCTGTTCTTGAAAAAATGAAAGTCTTCTGTAACAAAGTTATTTCTGGTGAATGGAAGGGCTATACCGGTAAAGAAATTACTGATGTGGTAAATATCGGAATTGGTGGTTCGGATTTAGGTCCTGTGATGATAACCGAGGCATTAACTCCATATCACACAAGATTAAAGGCTCATTTTGTATCGAATATTGATGCTACTCATATTGTTGAAGTCTGCAAAAAGTGTGATCCTGAAACTACTCTGTTTTTAATTGCCTCAAAGACTTTCACCACTTTAGAAACTATGACTAATGCACATACTGCAAGAGACTGGTTCTTAAAGAAGGCAAAGGATGTTAAGTTTGTTGCTAAACATTTTGTGGCTTTGTCTACCAATGAGAAAGGGTGTGTTGAGTTTGGCATTGATCCTAACAATATGTTCGCATTTTGGGACTGGGTTGGAGGTCGTTATTCTTCTTGGTCTGCAATTGGTTTATCTATTGCGTTGGCTTGTGGATTTGACAATTTTGAAGAGTTCTTAAAAGGCGGTTATGAATATGATTGTCACTTCAAAGAGGCCCCATTTGAAAAGAATCTATCAGTAATCTTAGGCCTTATTGGTATCTGGTATAACAATTTCTACAAGTTTGCTTCAGAGGCTATTCTTCCATATGATCAGTATATGAGCAGATTCCCAGCATATTTCCAACAGGGAAATATGGAATCAAATGGAAAATATGTTGACCGAAACGGGGATAAGGTTGATTATGAAACTGGTCCTATTATCTGGGGAGAACCTGGTACCAATGGTCAGCATGCTTTTTATCAGCTGATTCATCAGGGAACAAAAGTGGTTCCTTGCGATTTTATAGCACCGGCACGTAGTCATAATCCAGTTGGTGATCATCATGTGAAACTGTTGTCTAATTTCTTTGCCCAGACTGAGGCGTTGGCCTTTGGTAAGACCAAGGAACAGGTTATAGCTGAATTTGTTCAGAAGGGCAAGAGTGAAGAAGAATACAATCATGTTGTTCCATTTAAGGTTTTTGAAGGAAATCGCCCTACCAACTCGATTTTGGTGAAGGAGATCACACCTCGTACTCTCGGCATGCTTATTGCGATGTATGAGCATAAGATTTTTGTTCAGGGATCTATCCTCAATATCTACACATTCGATCAGTTTGGTGTGGAATTGGGTAAACAGTTGGCATTAAGAATTATTCCTGAACTTGAAAGTAATGATGTTATTACATCTCACGACAGCTCCACTAACGGTCTCATTAATGCATACAAGAAATTAAAATAACATATGTATAAGTTATTTTTTAAAGCTCCGCTTCTATGCGGTCTGATAACATTCAGCCATCACTTGTAGAGCTGAAGTATAAGAACCTGAGAGAATGGATTTTCTTTCAGGTTTTATTTTTTTTTGTACGGTTACCAAATGATACGGGCATTGGTCACAAAATCAGTTTTATAAACCGGCTGTGTTTTGCATACAGTCTGTTTTTTTAAAAT
>CACYBT010000087.1 GCA_902772715.1 uncultured Succinivibrio sp. | reverse complement strand
CCATAATTAGGTTAGGAACCGCCGTATGCGGATCCGCACGTACGGTGGTGTGAGAGGGCTGAGCTATAACTCGCCCTACTCGATTGACCAAAAAACACAAGTTATTTATATAAAAAACGTGACTTATATCAATTTCGTTTTAAAATTTATACTAACTATGCGATTTTACTAACATTTGTTCAATTTCAGAGTATAATATTTATGTCACAAATTTTGTAACTTCTGGTTTCTTAAATGAAACTGCATAAAAACTGTCTTTTATGTAAAGGCAAAATATTTGTGATGTATTAACGGCGATGATGCCGTTTCTTGTACTTGACAATAGTATAAGATTATTTATATAAATTATTAGGCGATTGACATTATGTCCTTATCTTAAGGCATAAATTTTCGCTGATGTAGTCGTTATGCTGCTTAAAAAAAATGAGTCCTGGTTAAGGTATATTTAAACCTGTACTTTAGAAAGCTGTAAAGTTTTTTTGAATTACACGCTGTGCTTGCTATCAGTACTTCAGAGGGTACCCCTCAGAGCAGTTAAGGTTAAGGACTAATTATTTAATATAAATACTGCATGGTAAAGATAGATGAAAGTTTATTCTTTACTGTTGTTGACAGATGTTTTTATCCCTACGAGAGTTTAACCGACTCCATTTAGTATAAACGAGAAAAATTAAAAAGATGTCACCTATAATCAAACCACAGACTGACACTACCATTTCATGGTTTCTAAGTCAGTGTCATATTCACAAATACACAGCAAAAAGTACAATAATTCACGCCGGTGAGAAGGCTGAGACGCTTTATTACATTTCTAAAGGCTCCGTGGCAGTTCTCATTAAGGATACAGATGGTCATGAGATGATCCTCTCTTACCTTAATCAAGGTGATTTTATAGGTGAAGTTGGTTTGTTTGATGAAACTGAAAATCCCAAAAGAACAGCATGGGTCAAGGCTAAGACTGCCTGTGAAATAGCTGAAGTTTCCTACAGTAAATTCAAACAGTTAGTTCAAGTTAATCCAGAAATACTGATGCGTCTTACTGCTCAGATTTCCAAACGACTTTCAGCAACATCAGCTAAGGTCGGAAATTTGGCCTTCCTAGATGTTACTGGACGTATTGCTAAGACGCTTGTTAATCTTGCTCATCAGCCAGAGGCTATGACCCATCCTGATGGTATGCAGATCAAAATCACTCGTCAGGAAATTGGGCAGATTGTGGGCTGTTCGCGTGAAACAGTTGGCAGGATTTTGAAAATGATGGAAGAAGATCATCTTATTACAGCCCATGGTAAAACTATTGTAGTTTTCGGAACCCGCTAATTTTCTGTTGATCCTTCATTGAAAAATGAAGGATTTTAATTTTATAATCCTTTCTAACTCCAAAACATATTTGAAAACTTAGTCTGTTCTTTTTATAATTATTTTTCATAAGAATAAGTTAGATAATATTCTTAAAACATTTGAATCGAGGTACATGACATGGCTTCATTACTTGAAAATAACATCCATTCGTTTGATAAAGAGGCTCTTTTGGCCTGCTCTAGAGGAGAGCTTTTTGGGCCTGGCAACAGTCAGTTACCGGCTCCTAATATGCTGATGTTTGATCGTATTGTCGATATTCAGAATGAGGGTGGTACCTATGGTTTAGGTTATGCTAAGGCAGAACTTGATATCCGCAAGGATTTATGGTTTTTCCAGTGTCATTTTCCAGGTGATCCTGTGATGCCAGGCTGTTTAGGCTTGGACGCCATGTGGCAGTTAGTTGGATTCTTTTTAGGTTGGAGAGGTGGTCCTGGCAAGGGACGTGCCCTGGGCGTAGGTAAAGTTAAGTTCAAGGGTGAAGTTTTAGACCACTGTAAAATTGTCACCTATGAGGTAGATCTTAAGAAAATTATTGAACGTGGTAGTCTTATTATGGGGATTGCTGACGGTAAAGTTTTCTGCGATGGTAATCAGATTTATTCTGCCGATGATCTGCAGGTTGGTCTTATACCGCCTAAAAAGGCTTAATTCGTGGGTGTACTTGCTTGTACACTTCTTTATATTTTGGTAAAATATCATTGTTTTATGGGAGTTTTGGTCCTCACATACTTAGTGAAAATTTAATTGGTCAGGTCCGGAAGGAAGCAGCCAGGGTTTTCGTCTAGGGTATCGTGATGTGGTTGGAACTCCCGCCCTGTCTTAATAATTTCCT
>CACYBT010000086.1 GCA_902772715.1 uncultured Succinivibrio sp. | reverse complement strand
TTGCAAATTAACAATACAACACAATGTTATATCGTATTATCAATTGAATTCAACTTTGGGGTTTCGCCCATATCCTCACTACATTCCGCCCTAAAGGGCAGGGTTTTACGGCGCCTTTTGATAAAACTCCAGTCGTAAATGGATGGGATGGGTAAGACTGGAGTTTTATATTCTTTTAGATAACTTCTAGTTTGCCGTCAATGGCGCCTGCTCTATCAAGTGCTTCAAGTACTGACATCAAATCACCAGGAGCAAGACCGACCTGATTTACAGCACGTACCAAATCATCAAGTGTCGCGCCAGTATCAAATTTAAACATTTTGCCTTTCTTTTCATCTATGGCTATCTGCGAATCACGAACTCTTGCCGTTTGACCATTTGGTGCAAAACTATTAGGCTGTGAAATTCTTTCATTCTCGGTAATGGTCACCGTAAGTCCACCATGAGTAACTGCAACTGGTTTTAATTTGACATTGCTCCCAATCACAATGGTACCGGTTCTAGAATTAACCACGATTCTGGCACTGTCATCTCCCTGGTTAACCTCAATATTCTCAAGATTGGCAAGATAAGAAACACGCTGAGCAGGGTTACGCGGGGCACTCACTCGTATGGAAGTGGCATCTTCGGCAATAGCACTCCCCTCCCCGTACATGGAATTGATAGCCTCTGCCACATTTTTGGCAGTAGTAAAATCCGAACGATTTAAATTGAACACAAAAGAATCACTCTGGGAGAAATTATCAGGAACCTCCCGTTCAATTATGGCTCCATTGGCAATACGACCTACGGTGGGAGTATTGACAGTAACTTTAGAACCATCTGCGCCCTGCACGCCAAGACCGCCTACCACCAGAGATCCCTGAGCAATAGCATACACATTACCATCAACGCCACGCAACATGGACTGCAGTAATGTACCGCCTCTTAAGGATGAGGCTTCACCAATGGCGGATACCGTCACGTCAATAGTCTGCCCGGTTTTGGCAAAAGGAGGCATGGTGGCATGAATGGCAACCGGAGCGACATCCTTGATTTTAAGAGTCGTCCCCTCACTCATCTTGATACCAAAGTTATTTAACATCGAACGAAAACTCTGCTCGGTAAATTTAGAGTTCTTCTCCCCTGTACCGCTAAGACCTACAACCAGTCCGTAACCTAGCAGCTGGTTTTCACGAATTCCCTGAATAGAGGCTATATCCTTGAGTCGTGCTGCCTCAGTAGGAGTACTGACAACTCCTACCAGCACCGCTCCCATGATAGCCACAATCTTTAGCCATTTCCCTAGAACAATCATAATCAACCCCGCTATACAACTAGAAGAACAGATTGAACACACTGTTGAAGAATCTGGAGAACAGTCCTCTTTCCTGAGTATTGGCAAAATCACCTGTTCCGCCATATTGTATTCTAGCATTAGCAATACGCTGTGAGGAAACGGTATTATCTGAACTTATGTCCGATGGTCTGATAAGTCCGGTAATTCTTACATACTCATTACCGTTATTGAGCATCAGCCATTTTTCTCCCTGAACCTGCAGATTGCCATTTGAATATACTTTAACCACACTGACAGAAATTTGGCCCTTTAAACTGTTGGACTGCGAAGCCTTGGAGTTACCCTTAAAGCTGCTTGAATTATCTGAAGACATAGTTGGACTATATCCGGCTATAGTTGGTTTCTTACCAAAAATAGTCATACCATCATATTTATTGTGACCTTCTTTACTAAGGTTAGAATTGGCATTCTTGCTTGCAGAAGTGGACTCATCGAGCGTAACTGAAATGATATCACCCACTTTGTGTGCAGAAGTATCCGAATACATACCGTTATTCATGGTATAGGGATTATAGATCCCGCCGGTTGGAATTACATTGGCATAATCTTCTTCAGGCATTGCCGGTGCATATTTAGGATCATCTGGCTTTGGAGAGAGTGCATCAAAAGCACAGCCCTGCAGTAATAAAGCCTGAGAAACAGCAACACATAATAATAACTTTTTCATACCCCACCCCATTTATTTAGACTAGACTGACTGAATAAGCGATCCCATCATCGTATCAACAGTTGTCAGAACCTTTGAATTCATTTCGTAAACACGCTGTGCCTGGATCAAATTAACCAGTTCTTCAGTGACTTTTACATTGGAAGTCTCTAGCATATTCTGTCTAATGACTCCCATGCCGTCCTCACCGCCTATACCCTGCTGAGGAGCACCGGAGGCCGTAGTTTCAAGATACAAATTGTCACCTATAGACTCAAGACCGGTTGGATTGATAAAATCAGTAACTGTGATCTGGCCTAAATCCTGACTGGCAGTCTCATTGGCAACCACTACCGAAACCTGACCATCTCTACCCACTGTCATTGAAACAGCATTTTCTGGGATCTGGATTTGTGGCAACAGCGGATAACCTTCGCCGGAAGTCACAATCGTACCTTCCTCATTTTTGGTAAACTGTCCATTGCGTGTGTAGGCAGTAGTACCATCCGGAAGTTCAATCTCAAAAAAACCTCGCCCTTGAATCATAAGATCAAAAGAGTTATCTGTAGTTTCAACATCACCCTGTCCGAACTGTCTTTGTGTAGCCACAACCTTAGCACCTGCACCTAGCATCAGTCCCTCTGGGAGATAACTGTTAGCAGAAGACCTGCCACCTGGCTGATTAATCTTTTGGTAAAGTAAATCCTCAAAAATAGCACGACCTCTTTTAAAACCAACAGTTGAAGCATTGGCAAGGTTGTTGGAGGTCACAGAAATATTGGTCTGTTGCGCATCCAATCCGGTTTTACTAATCCATAATGCGGGAATCATAATATTGTCTCCTTGCTAATCATAAGTCATGATGGAATTTTGACGCTCATCCATTCTGTCGCCAGTGGTCATCATCTTAACCATAGTTTCATACTGTCTTTGGATCCTTATGAGGCTTGTAAGTTCTTCAACAGGATTGACATTAGACTGTTCAAGCATGCCACTACGCACTTTTACTGTATTATCCTGTGCAAATAGCGTGCCATCTATATTACGAAAAAGACCATCATACCCCTTTTCAATATTCTTATAATTTGTCGGTTTAACCAGTTTGATACGGCCAAACTCTTCAATCATATTGGAATCGCCGCCCTGTGGTCTTCCGGAAATCATGCCATCCTTGCTGATACTCACAACTTCAAGCAAAGGTGGTAATTTGACCGGAGCCCCGGCTTCATCCAAAACATTTAATCCGTTTGCAGTTTTTAAAAAACCTTCAGCATCAATATTCAGACTGCCAAAACGGGTATAGGCTTCATTGCCCTGCTTATCATTTACAGCCAGAAAGCCGTCACCATCAATGGCTACGTCAAGCTCTCTATCGGTTGTTTCTATGGCACCTCCGGTCATGTTATAACCTGGGCGTTCTGCCATGGCAAATGCCCGTGTCGGATAAGCATCGGCAAAAACTGACATGGCACGACTGTTTTCAAAATCAGCCTTAAAACCTGTGGTGGTGGCATTGGCAAGATTATTGCTGCGGATGGCTAAACTATGAAAGTTTTCTTTAGCCCCTGACATTGCAACCCACAAAAAATTGTCCATAAAAACCTCCTAGGAATTACTTCCTTACGCAGATTTTATCTAAGCATATAATATGCCAGTAGCAATTTTATGTGAAATTTCAAGATATTAAATAAAAGTATTGAAGAATATTAGAATTTGAAGTCGAATTATTGACTAAAAAGTCCGTAAAAAACGGACTTTTTTGGTTACAAGGAAATCTGCTCTACATTATCAAGTGCCACCTCACCATAGCCAAGAATGTTAAGTTTAGTATTAGCAGGGTTGCTACCTAAGACTACCGAACCTACAGTACCATAGGTCTTAATAGGCAGAGTAACGGCAGAACCATCAACATAACCGGTTGCAGTAACAGTGTACTTACCAGCGTCATAGGTCTCTCCGGTTTCCTCATTTTTGATACCATCCCAGGAAAAATCAGTCTCGCCATCAATAGCATTGCAACTGAAGGTAGAAACAATCTGTCCTGCTGCATCAGTAATCGTAACCTTTACATCAGTAGCTCCACTTCCTCCATCAATCTGTGCCGTCAAAGGAGTATTCCCATCGAAGAATGCTGTTTTTGAATTCACAAGAACACTTCTACCCACCAAACTTGAGGCACTCAGGGCTGAACTTGAAGAAATGGAATTAACAATATCATCCATTCCTTTAGTAATAGTATTAAGACTATCAACCACAGACAGCTGCGACATTGTTGTAACCATCTGGTTATTGTCAACAGGAGAAGATGGATCCTGATTGGATAACTGAGTAGTTAATAATTTTAAGAAGTCTTCCTGATCAAGGGCATTGTTTTTTTTGGTCTTAGAAGCCTCTTGCTCACTGATATAACTGGAGGTTTTTCCAATTGTAGTAAAATCTACTGTCATATTTTTTCCCCCAAAACAAAATTGTGCGGCAACATTTGCCTAATCCTTAAAGTAATTTCTATCCATTCAAGATATATGCCATATCCTAATCATAAAATCTTACGAATAATATAACATACTGTTTTAAAACATGATTTATTTAACATTCAATAAACAAACAGGTATCCTACTTGCGAATTTTTTTAAATTTACCTGATGTTACCGCTCTTCCATCGGCAATTTTCGCAAATATTTGCCGAAGATGGCAAGGAAAAGCTCGCCCCGACGTACAGGTTGCCACTCTTTGCTATTCTTCACCATTAGGTTTCAAAATGCAAATTTTGTTCTCAATTCCCATAAAAACTTGTTTTAACTTCTTTTCCTCTCAAGCAAGAGCATTCCTAATGCAAAGACTAATCACTTAATAGCCCAAAGTGTTGGAGTCTCTTATCACTTGGAGCTCAAGATAAAGATAAAAATAAAAAAAGCCAGACTTGTTACATCTGGCTTCACATTCATGATTGATCGAGTAGGGCGAGTTATAGCTCAGCCCTCTCACACCACCGTACGTGCGGATCCGCATACGGCGGTTCCTAACATAATTATG
>CACYBT010000085.1 GCA_902772715.1 uncultured Succinivibrio sp. | reverse complement strand
GTCACCGCTCCTGCTGATGGCATCGTGGACAAGGCTACTTTTTCACGCACTGCAGGCTACTTTCTGACTATACGTCATGCCGGTGGGCTTTCTACAGTGTACATGCACCTCTCCAAGCTTAACGTAAAACCAGGACAAAGAATCAAACAGGGAACTGTTATTGCCCGCTCCGGTAACACAGGTATTTCCACAGGTCCGCATTTGCACTATGAAGTAAGGATTAACGGACGGCCTGTAAATCCTCTTAAGGTTAGTCTTGATAGTCGGCATTTTGAAGTTAACAACCAGTCTCGCAAACAATTTGCCGCTTCTGTACAACGCTACAAAAAAGACTTACATGAAAACAAACTGTTAACCGCTAAGAAATAACAGTACGCTTAGAATACATATAAGGCTTTTGCTGAAACGAAAGCCTTTTTTTTGCGCGATACAGTATATATTTTGAGAGCCTTAAAGACGTTTGAAATATGTGAGGCTTTATAACAATTTGATGCTAATTACTTTATAGATGACACGATTTATGTTAGTTTAAAAAAAATATAAGGAGGTATCCATGCCAGAATCAACATTTGCAAAATGCTTTAACACGAAATTCCAGGATGTAGATGCCAAATACTCATGGATTAATGAAATGATTAAGGCTAGACAGGAGTTGGTGATCCTTTATATGAAGATCCTCAATGTTTCCCTGTCCCGCTCTTCAAATAAAAATGACATCTGTTATCCATCCTATGAGGATGTATCCTCATTCTGCAATCATCTTGTCGATTACATGTCTCACGGACACTTTGATCTGTATCCAAAGATACTAGAACTAATTGAAAATGCTTCAGGACGTTCGCTCTCAATTGTCAACAAAGTTCTGCCTAAAATTGAAAAAACCACAGAGTATCTCATGAATTTTACCGATAAATATTCTGATGATCTTGATGAGAGCAAGATGGCAACGGTACAGCAGGATCTAGCATCTATAGGCAAGGCAATGGAAGTACGTTTTAAAAATGAGGATCGTCTTGTTATTGCTCTGCGTTTAGTCCATTCCCTAGTATCAAGCAAATAAAAGACTCAGATCAGTTGCATAAGTTCAGTCACTCTTCTCACAGGTACTACCTCCACACCTGTGAGTGTTCTGCGTGGTGCGTTATCATACGGCACAATAACCCGCAAAAAACCTTGCTTAACGGCTTCTAAGATCCGTTCCTGTCCATATGGCACAGGCCTTATTTCACCTGTAAGACCAATCTCCCCAAAGGCTATAGTTCCCTTATCAATTGGCTTGTTTAGAAATGAAGAGAGCAGCGCAAGACACAGTGGAACATCTGAGGAAGTATCCTCAACCTTGACACCACCAACAACATTAACAAAGACATCCTGATCGGCAAGACTAAAGTCTGCATGACGGTGTAACACGGAAAGCAACATTGAGAGCCGGTTTTGATCGGTACCAATGGTAAGACGGCGCGGATTAGAGTACAGAGAAACATCCACAAGTCCCTGCAGTTCAACTAGGAGCGGTCTAGTTCCTTCCCAGGTGACCATCGCCAGAGAACCGGCTGCCACAGTATCCTGACGGGACAAAAAAATAGCCGATGGATTCTTTACTTCTCTCAGACCGGCATCAGTCATAGCAAAGACCCCAATCTCGTTGACAGCACCAAAACGGTTCTTCTGACAGCGTAAAGTGCGATAACGGACATCGGTACCGCACTCTAAAATTACCGAACAGTCTACACAGTGTTCTAGAATTTTCGGTCCGGCAAGGGTACCATCCTTCGTAACATGCCCCACCATAAATACTGCAATACCAGTACGTTTGGCAAACTGCGTCAGAGCAGCCGCTCCTTCACGTACCTGTGATACTGAACCTGGTGCCGATTCAATGCCCTGCACATGCATCACCTGAATAGAGTCCACTATCAAAACTTCAGGTTTGGCAGTACAAGCCATACTGCAGATGTTATCAATGGACGTTTCTGCCGCTATACTGATATTTTGGGCGTTAATCTTAAGACGTTGTGCACGCAGAGCCACTTGATTGAGGGACTCTTCTCCTGTTACATACAAAACCCGGTTTCTCTCACTTAAGATCCCCACAGTCTGCAATAGGAGTGTTGATTTTCCGGCTCCGGGATTACCGCCAATTAGAACCACAGATCCTCTGACAATGCCCCCACCCAATACTCTGTCAAACTCACTGTATCCTGTAGAAAGACGTGGTTTTTCACTTAAATCCACAGTTCCCAAGTTTTGTATACCGCTGCCGCTCTGTCCGGCAAAACCACTTAAGGCCCGCTGAACAGCCTGAGAACCGGCATTAGTGGCAGCAGACTCAAGGACTTCACTTATAGTAGCCGCCTCTCCACATTCACTGCAGATCCCCTGCCAGCGACTGTAATGTGCGCCGCAATTAGCGCAGACGAAAACACTTTTACTCTTCGACATGGTTAAAAAGTTCCAAAAGCAGAGTGAGTGCCGCTAATGAGGAATGATTGAGAGCAAATGGAGCATTCTTCTGTACTACCGTTTTGGCATGATAAGCCACCCCTAGTCCTGCTATCTCAATCATCTTGAGATCATTGGCTCCATCTCCGACCACAATTATCTGCTCTTGTCTTATATTAAATTTTTCTTTAAGGGAGAGCACGCCCTCACTTTTAACATCCGCATTCACAATACGCTTATCTACTTTTCCCGTAAGATAACCGTCAGCAATTTCAAGAGAATTGGCACAAATAAGATCAAAATGATATTTTTCATCCAAGGCACTGATTAACTGTTCAAAACCACCAGAGCAGATTCCGGTAACCCAGCCATGGGTCTTAACAAGGGTTAAAAGAGAATTTAACCCAGGTGTTTCCGGCATAGTATTGCGCACCTCATTGATAACCTCGACACTGCCTCCCTTTAACATCGAAACCCGTCTAATCAGAGACTCATTAAAATCAAGATGTCCTTCCATAGCGCTATGGGTAATTGAGGATACCTTATCAAATACTCCAAGACGACGTGCCAGTTCATCAATTCCCTCAATCTGCACTGAAGTCATATCCATATCAAGACAGAGCTGTCCCCTTTCATCAAGTCTCGGGAATTTTTCAGATAACAGAATATCATAGTCAAGAAAAACACGGAGGTTATTTATGTTATGCATATGCTGTTCATTAAGCGCAACTCTATATAAAGCACCGCGATTATTATCAATTTCGCCTTCATAAAGTTTTTGAAACTTACATTTAAGCGATGAGGACAACTGTGCGCAAGCAAAGTTTACATCAAAATGTTCATCTTCTTTTACTAAATATGCAAACATAAACTAACAACCTGTTATTTCTTTGATGTTGTTCTCAAGAGAATTACACAGCATCAGATTATCTAAATTCAGAATTTTAGCCAAAATAGCATGGCATTTTTTTAAGGATGATGCGTCATATTGTCCTGAATGCAGATAATCAGCATCACTTTCAAGTACAAGTGAAGAAACACCTACTTTTTTTAGGACATCAACCATTTTTTGAGTGGTCTTTAAAAGATGAAAACCAACTGAAAGTTTGTAACCTAGGTCAAGATAATCCCTGGCAACCTCATACGAAAAGGTAAAATTATGTATGAAACCGCGACATGCTCCCTGATAGTTACGCAATATTTGCTTTAGCGGTTCATGGGCATTTCTAACATGCAGATTCACACACAGATGGTGTTCTTTGGCAAAAGAGAGTTGTAATCTAAGAGCGTCCTCCTGCAGGCGCATATCGGTATCAATTCGTTTATCAAGACCGCATTCTCCAATACCAGTTACCATTCCTGACGCATAGCATTTTTGTAGGAGCTCGAGGTTCACCCCCTTTGCATTAAGATACCACGGATGTACTCCCACAAAAACATAAGGCTTTACCTGCAAGGATGACAGAGAAGCGAGGGTATTAAGGCTCTCCTCAAGCGTAGTCCCTACCAAAAGTGGAGCAATTTCTTCCTGTTTAAGTTTTTTTAGCAAATGCCCCAAATCAGGAAACATACCCCCATGCAGATGAGCATCGTAGAACATCTAGTGTTCTCTTGTAGAAAGGAAACGTACCTTAGGATAGCGTTCCTGATTAAGATTG
>CACYBT010000084.1 GCA_902772715.1 uncultured Succinivibrio sp. | reverse complement strand
TCCATCAAGATTAACTTAAACCCTTTTACTTTAGTGGGTGCCACTACTCGAGCCGGCACTTTAACCTCACCATTAAGAGCGCGCTTTGGGATCATTTTACAGTTAAAGTTTTATTCAAGTTCTGAACTAAATATTATTGTCAGGGCCTCGGCAAAAAAATTGGATATTAAGATCTCTAATGAGGCTTCTATGGAGATTGCCTCGCGTTCGCGAGGTACTCCTAGGGTGGCCAACAGACTCTTGCGTCGGGTGCGGGATTATGCACAGGTGCGGGGGGATGGCAGCATCAGTCTTGAAATTGCGAAAGCCGCCTTAAAAATGCTGCGTATTGATGAGGATGGCTTTGATGAATTTGACAGACACTATCTTTTAACCATGATTGAGGATTTTAACGGTGGACCTGTGGGGATTGAATCACTGGCGGCATCCTTGGGACATGATCGGGATACCCTTGAGAATGTAGTAGAGCCTTATATAATTCAGCAAGGATTTGTGCAGCGTTCAAGAAACGGACGGGTAGCCACCAAAAAAGCCTATGAGAAATTTAATTTAAACACGGAAGTTAGTAAGAATGAATGATGGTAAGATGCATACGCCTCCTTTTGGGATCACGGTTAGAGTGTATTATGAGGATACCGATACGGGTGGTATTGTCTATTACGCCAACTATCTTAAGTTCTGCGAACGCTGCCGCACTGAGTTTTTACGGCAGTTTGGCGTATCTCAGGAGCAGATGTTAAAGGATGGTTTAGGCTTTGTCATAAGAAGTATCAAGGGACGGTATCTGAATTCGGCGAGGCTTGATGATTTACTGACTATAACCTGTATTCCCACTAAGGTGAAGTTTGCAAGTCTTAGCATGTATCAGGAGGTCACAAATGAGAGGAACGAAGTTCTCTTTACTTTTGAATGCGATATCGCCTTTTTGAATCTTGCCAAAAGAAAGCCGGAGCTTATACCTAAGGATATGCTAAGGGAACTCAAGAACAGTCAGCCTCTAGAGCCTGAAAAATACAGGGTTGCGCTCTAACAGTCGGACTTTAGGATTTAACAGCAACTAAAAATTCTTATAAGTCAAGGTTGGCGCAAAGAAAATCTTCTAGAATTTAATTCTGATTTTTTCTTTGACTTTTGGTAAACTTTTACAAATTTTTTTTGTTTAATACTGTGAGGTTTAGCGACTATGGAGACAGCAGGTTCTCTGTCCATTACCCATCTTATCTTAAATGCTAGTCTTCTTGTGCAGGTGGTAATGCTCTTTTTACTCGGTCTATCCATCTATTCTTGGACGATTATCATTTCTAAATCCAATGCCTACAAAAATGCCCGTAATAAAGCGGACGAATTTGAGGACAGATTCTGGTCTGGTATTGATTTGAACAATCTTTACCAGGACTGTATCAACAAGGGACAGAATATCCTAGGACTTGAGGTTATTTATTCCTCAGGTTTCAAAGAGTTTATAAGGCTTATAAATTCTGGTCCTGCTGATCAGGAGGTGGTGATGGATGGTACTTATAGACAAATGAAGGTGTCCCAGTCTCGGGAGATGGAAAATCTTGAATCACATCTTGCTACTCTTGCCACCATCGGCTCAATCAGTCCATATATCGGTCTTTTTGGTACAGTATGGGGCATCATGCATGCCTTTATTGCGCTTGCTGCTGTAAAAAATGCCACACTGTCGATGGTGGCCCCTCCTATTGCTGAGGCCCTCATTGCCACGGCCATGGGTCTGTTTGCAGCAATTCCTGCGGTAATGTTCTACAACCGCTTCATCTCCAAGGTTGAGGCTTTAGAAAACCGCTATATCAATTTTATGGATGAATTTGCCACCATTCTCAACCGTCGTTTGGTACGTGTGCGCTCTGAGCTAAATTCCCAGATGGAGAACCGTGAATCCCGTGAGATGGCAAACAGCAGTTCAGAGGTTTCACGTGAGAGTAGTGCTCAGCATGCAGGTTATGCTCAACCTCAGCATCAGAATTATGCCAAAACGCAGGAACGTTACACCGAACAGTCAAATGCCAACAGTCGTTACACAAGTACGGTACAGTATCAGACTCCAGGTGTGGAAGGGGACAGGCAGCGTGCCATGATGCAGCAGAAGATGAGGTAGGATGGTATGCAGTATGTACGCAGCCGCCATGCTAAATCAAGGGCTAAGGCGGAAATTAATGTGGTGCCATATATTGACGTGATGCTTGTGCTTTTGGTCATCTTCATTGCTACTGCACCGGTGGTGATGCAGGGAGTGACTGTCGATCTGCCTGAAGCGGAGGCTGAGACCATGAACCAAGATGAGCAGACGCCGATTATTGCCACTGTTGATAAGGTCGGACAGTACTATGTGACTATTGATACCCAACATGTCAAAATGGGAAGTTTAGATGAACTGACGCAGTTTGTGAAAAATGAACTAACCAAGGAGAACTCCAAGAGTCGCCCCGTGGTTGTGCAGGGAGATGCTAAAGTAGCCTATGACAATGTCATTCAGCTGATGAATGCCTTAAAACGCGGCGGAGTGAAGAGTGTGGGGCTTGTGACTGAACCTATGAGTGAGAACAGATAATTTTAATACCTTATAGTGGAGTCTATCCTGTAATTATGTTTGCTTGCAGGAATTCTGTATATGAAAATTGATATGAAATTTGCCTTTGTGATTGCAGTAGTATTGCATATCATGGTTTTAGGCGCCTTCCTGATAAAAGTTTCATTAGATAAACCATCTCGTCCGAATGTACACCAGGGGGAACTGATGCATGCCACCTTTATTCCACCTGCTAAAGGCTCTGAACAGGGCAAAGCCCAAAAAAAGACTGAAGCGCCAGCTCCTGAAGTTAAGAATGAAGTTAAAACTGAAGTCAAAACTGAGGAAAAAAAGCAGGAGATGGAAGAACGGCTTGCTAGACAGAAACACCTTGAAGAACAGCGGCAGAAGGCTTTGGAAGAACAGCGCAAACTTGCACTCAAAAAGGCAGAAGAGCAGAAGAAGAAACTAGAAGAGGAAAAAAAGAAAGCCCAGGAGGCTAAACGCAAGTTAGAAGAAAAGAAGAAACTAGAAGAAGAAAAGAAGAAAAAACTAGAGGAAGAGAAAAAGAAGAAACTAGAAGAAGAGCAGAAGAAGAAATTAGAGGAAGAGAAAAAGAAGAAACTAGAGGAAGAGCAGAAGAAGAAACTAGAGGAAGAGAAAAAGAAGAAACTAGAGGAAGAGAAAAAGAAGAAATTAGAAGAAGAGCAGAAGAAAAAGAAAGCCGAAGAACAACGTAGACAGGATGAAGAGCGTAAAAAGGCTGAGGCTGATTCTCTTGAAAATGATATCTTAGGCCAAAAAAACGGTGAAGATGGCGGTCAGGGTTTAGGTTCTTCAGGTGCTGATGCAGGGTATGGCGATAAAATCCGTACTTTAATTGAGCAGAACTGGCGTGTCGACCAGTCCATGAACGGGAAAAAAGTGCAGGTAATCATTAAGATTGATAAGGATGGTATGGTGACGAGTACCAGATGCGAGGGGGATGAACGGGTTTGCAGGAGTGCACTTGATGCTATTGAACTAGTCGGCATGTTCCCCGCTCCTCCAAAGAACTGTCCGGACTGCTCACAGATCAAAGTTTCGATGATCCCAAAGCTCTAGAATGTCTTTGAGAATGCGCTATAATATTAGCGTTGTTTTTGGCAAGGAGTTTAAAAACATGTTTAAGAAGTTTTTTACTGTAGTGATGTTGACTCTGTTTGTAGGCACGGTCCATGCCGAACTGCAGATTGAAATCACCGGTGGTATCAATGAGGGCCATAAAATAGCGGTACTTCCATTTAAACAGGATCCGGCTGTAAATTTGGATGTTTCCTCGATTGTCAGTGCCGATCTGATGCGTTCAGGAAAATTTTCCCCTCTGCCTCAATCCTCACTGCCACAGGTCGTAAGTGCCGATGGTGGAATTGAGAACGTGGATGCGCTGTCCGCTACCGGTGCTGAGGTTGCAGTCAGTGGTATAGTGAACAAGACCGCTGACAACAAGTTCAACGTGGAATTCAAGGTTACTGGCCTTGCCGGTAGCAACAAAGGACGCGTTCTGTCGCATTTTAGGGGAGCATCATCCTTAAGTACCATGCGTCAGGCAGCACATCGTGTGTCCGACAGAGTTTATGAGCTTTTTACCAAGCAAAAAGGCTGCTTTAGAACCAAGATTGCTTATGTGGTGTATAAAAGAGGGGCTACTTTCCCATATCAGCTGATGACATCCGATTACGATGGGTACAATGAAGTGCCTATTGTCAAGTCTACTCAGCCTATTATGACACCGGTCTGGGCTCCAGATGGCAAGCGGGTTGCTTATGTAAGTTTTGAGAATCGCAAACCTGCCATTTTTGTGCAGGATATCTTTACCAAAAAACGCACAAGGCTTTCCTCCTTTACCGGACTTAACAGTTCTCCTGCCTGGTCTCCTGACGGCACCAAGATTGCCATGACCTTATCCAAGGATGGACAGCCTGATATCTATTACTATGATCTCACCACTTCTTCCTTTGTGAGAGTGACTGCGGATAGAAGTATTGATACCGAACCAACCTGGTCTGAGGATAGCAGGACACTGTTCTTTACCTCAGAACGCGGCGGCAAGGCTCAGATTTACAAATTTGATTTTGCAACTAATAAGGTCGATAGGGTGACTTATCAGGGGGCTCGCAATCTTTCTGCTAAGACTATTCCTGGTACCAATTCACTCATTGTGATTACGCAGGTTAATGGATTTAGGGTAGCCCGTGTTGATGCGGATGGAAGCATTTATATGTTGACGACCTCCTCATTGGATGAATCTCCAAGTGTTGCACCTAATGGAAGTATGGTAATATATTCTACAGTATACCAAGGTCGCAAAGGACTGGCTCTCGTTTCCTCAGACGGTCGTTTCAAGGCTAATCTGCCTTCTTCTTCTGGTGAAATCAGTGCGCCTTCATGGGGACCAAACGTGCAGTAGTAAGTATTTATGCTATAAAGGGCTTTAAGAGTTTTTATTTAAGTTTTGGTAGGAATGGAAAATGTTAAAAAAGTATCTCTCTTTGTTGATTTGCGGTTCCTGTTTCTGTCTTTTGACAGCCTGTAGTTCAAGTTCTAACACCAGTAGTACCGCTTCTGCCGATGGAGATGCCGCCATTGGATTAGATGATGATGGTGCACTCTTAGTAGGTGATCCTAATGTGCAGAACGGCTATAACGGTCCTGATGAGTTAAAGGATAAAAATACCGTTTATTTTGCCTATAATTCTGAAAATATTCAGGATTCTTATCTTGGGATTATTCAGTCTCATGCACAGTATTTAAAGAATAATCCAAATGCCAGAATTATTATTGAAGGCCATACTGATGAGCGCGGTACTCCTGAGTACAATATTGCACTTGGTGAGCGTCGTGCCCGTTCTGTGGCCCGCTATATGAGCAACCTTGGTGTGGATGTCAATCAGTTATCCATTGTCTCCTACGGTGAAGAGAAACCAGCGGTGGATGGGCACAACGAGGATGCATGGTCGAAGAACCGTCGTGCGGTCTTAAACTACTAAATAATTCTTTTTTAAGATACAATGCCCTCTATGTGAGGGCTTTTTTTTGAGGAACAATCATGCAAAAACTTCGTAATCTCTTGATGGGAATTATGGTTTTATTTTGTCTTGTCCCTAATGCTAAGGCTGCCGATGAGACTATTGAACGTGCTCTGCTTAATATGCAGAATCAGGTGAATTCCCTTGAACAGGAAATTGCCGCCTATCGTGGCAAAATTGAGGTATTAGAGCATGAAAAAGATCAGTTAAGTCTTGAAAACAGGGAACTTAAGGCCAAATTACAGGAACAGGAGCATACTTTAAAAAACGAGGAACAGGCTTTAAAATCGCAGCAGAATGCGCTTAAGAACCAGACTTCTAGTGTAAATATGCATCGGGACCAAGGAGGCGGCACCGCCACCCTGACGACAAAAAATACCGAAGATAACCATAAGCGTGCCGATTTTGTGAAGATGGATGCTAACCATCAGGACAAAAAGGACAGTGAGGTGAAACTTAAAGCGAGTACCGCCGCCTCCAAAAAAGCCTATGATGAGGCCTATGCGCTTTTGGAGAAGAATGAACTTGACAAGGCTTTGCTGGCTTTTTCGTCCTTTGCCGCCAAATATCCTGATGATGTGTTGACGCCTAACAGTTACTACTGGCTTGGTCAGGTGCAGTACCTTAAAAAGAATTATGACAAGGCGAGGGTCAGTTTTTTAAATACTGCCAAGTTCAAATCATCACCCAAAAGAGCCGATGCTCTGTTTAAACTCGGTCAGACCTCTGAGGCTTTGGGGGATAAGGATAAGGCCAAACGTTTTTATGAAGTGCTGATTGCCTCCTATCCTAATTCATCCTCGGCAGCCTTGGGAAAAAAGGCACTCGAAAAGCTCGAGGCTAAGGGACAGTAGTCCTTTTGTTTTTTAATCTACAGATGGTTAATAAATTATGCGTGAATACTATATCGGGCTCATGTCAGGAACCAGCATTGATGGTATTGATGCGGTACTTGTAGCCTTTGAGAATGGCAGAAGTCTCATTGTGGAATCAGTATCCATAGATTATGATGAAGATACCAGGAATTTACTTCATTCTCTGTGTACCCCTCAGGATAATGAGATTGAAAAATTAGGCAGAGGACGGGTGCTGCTTGCAGACTATGAAGCAAAGGCCTGTGATATGCTTTTGAAGAAAGCCCGCCTTGATGCCTCCATGATCAAGGCCATAGGTTCTCACGGACAGACCATCCGTCACCGGCCAGATTTAGGATTTTCCCTGCAGTTAGACGACGGCGCCCGTCTGGCCGCACTCACGGGCATTGATACGGTTTGTGATTTTCGCTCCAAAGACCTGGCCAATGGCGGCAACGGAGCGCCGCTAACCCAGGCTTTTCATCTTATGCAGTTTGCTCATCACCATATTTTTACGATGGTCTTGAATCTGGGCGGGATCTCCAATCTTACTCTAATTTCAGATGGCAAGACCCCGAAGATCCTCTCTGCATATGATACCGGTCCTGCCAATACGCTTATGGACACAGCCATGCGTCTTTTAAAAAATGAACCTTATGATAAGGATGCCAAAATCGCATCAAGCGGTGTAGTTTTAGAGGAAATTTTAAGCCGCTATCTTGCGCATCCTTATTTTGTAAGGAAACCTCCCAAATCAACCGGCAGGGAATTATTCAATGCTGATTTTATCAAAGATGAACTGCTTGTCTGTTCAGTTAAAAATGAACTAATTCCTGATTTTATGGCCACTCTTGCTGAACTTACGGTTCTTGTCAATGTCAATGCCATAAGAGCGGCGCTCTATGAGTACAAGCCTCTGCAATCACGCCTTATTCTCTGTGGTGGCGGCGCATATAATCCGCTCATCCTAAAAAAAATTACCGAGCATCTTCAAAAAAATGAGGTAAGTGTTATGCGTGCCGAGGAGCTAGGTGTCAATTCCAAACTTATTGAGGCGCATGCCTTTGCCTATTTTGCCTACAAGTTCATGCACAGAGAGCCTCTGTATCTTGAGGAGAGTACGGGGGCTAAAAAGCCAAGCGTGCTAGGCTGTCTGTATCTTAAGAACTAGGAGCGTCTATGCTTGCTTTCAGACTTTTTCCTTTTGTTGAGGCTCTGCTTATTGTGGTGCTTTTTATCCTGCCTCTAAAGAAACTGTCTTTTTTCAAAAAATTGCTGCTCTCCACGGTGTTAACCCTCTGCTGCCTGAAACTTTATGTCTATGTCTTTACAGGCGGGGATATGATGGATCCTAAACTTAGCCGCTATCCGGCCATGTTTTGTGACATCGGCTATTTTTTTTCCATTTTTGTGTTTATTTTCCTGCTGTTGCGGCTTTTTATCAACGGTCTCTATAAACTAATCAGGCTCAATATAAAAAAGTATGTGCTCCCTCCACACTCCATGCGTTATGCTCTGCTTTTTATGTCCATGTCTTTTATGCTGTCCATACTTGGTGTCTACAATGGCTTTGCCCTGCCTAAGGTTAAAAACTACGATATTGCCATACAGGATCTTGCCCCCGCTGCGGACAATTATAAAATTGCGCTTTTAGCCGATCTGCATATTTCCGCTCCCACCACCTTGGAGGAAATATCTGAAATCGTCGCCATGACCAATGCCCTAAGCCCCGATCTTATTGTCATTGCCGGAGATTTTGTCGATGGGAGTATACCTGAACTTCATCACATGACGCGTCTATTGTTTGATCTTAAGGCCAAAGATGGCATATATGCGGTGTCCGGCAATCATGAACTTTATTCAAACTATATAGCCTGGATTCACTATTTTACTGAAGGCGGCATTCGTTTTTTAGAAAATAAGGCAACTCTCATCAAAGATGAACACGGAACCGGCCTGTTTAACCTTGCCGGGATCATTGACATTTCCGCCACGAGATTTAATCTGCCAAGATATGATATCGTAGGGACGTTGAGTGCATGTGATGCTGCATATCCCATAGTTTTTCTTTCTCATCAGCCTAAAATTGCTCCTGAGGTTTTGGGAAAGGTTGATCTCATGCTTTCAGGTCATACTCATGGAGGACTGATGCCGGGACTGCGTGAGATTGTAGCACGGGCTAACAATGGCTTTGTAAGCGGACTCTATGATTTAGGCAAAACACGTGTCATTGTCTCAAACGGTACGCGAATTTGGGCCGGAGCTCCGCTTAGGATTAATAATCCTGCTGAAATCTCTCTTATTACCCTAAAGACTTTGAAAGCACCTGAAGTTATGCAGGCAAATAATGGATAGCGAACGTAAGTTAGCCATTGTGCGGCGTAAATATGGCGATATTCTTGAGGAGCCGCGTCCGCTTTCGGCGTTTCCCCGTGCCTCTATGGAGCAGCGCGCTGCTCTGTTTATGCCTTTTGATGCCTTGACAGGCTATGATGATGCCATTGTGGAAGTACAAAGACAGACAGAGGAAGAAATAAATTTTGGGGATGATGACTACCGTATCTATGAGCTTGATCGGACGCTGGAGCAGTTAAGGAGCAACCTTAAGGCTGAGCCCAAAGTCAAGGTGGCGTTTTTTTTGCAGGATGAGAAAAAAAGCGGGGGGCGCTACTGTGACTATAGTGGGAATCTTAGGCGTATAGATGAGGTGCAGCGTATGCTAATCTTTAGTGACGGTACTAAGATTGCCTTTAAGAGTGTCTGTAAAATCGTCCTTGAGGATTGAAAATGGGCATTGATTTAAAAAATTCCAGCGTCTATCTTGCCGTAGACTTAAAATCTTTCTATGCCTCGGTAGAGTGTGTGGAGCGCGGTCTCGATCCTCTTGGAGTTAATCTTGTGGTAGCCGATCCTACGCGCACCTCTAATACCATCTGTCTTGCTGTTTCTCCTGCGCTTAAGGCTTTAGGTATTCCCGGACGGCCCCGTTTATTTGAAGTGGAGCAGAAAATTGCCGCTTTGAATAGGAAACGGCTTGTCAGCAAGTTGTTACCTGACTTTGCAGGAAAGTCAGTATTCAAAAAGGAATTGGAAAGTCATGAGGATTATGCCATAGACTATATTGTGGCTCCGCCTAGAATGCAGAAATATCTTGATTATTCATCAAAAATCTACGCTATTTACGGCTCTTTTATCGATCATAGCGATATTGATGTCTACAGTATCGATGAGGTTTTTATGGATGTTTCCTCCTATCTTAAGAGTTATGGGATAAGTGCTGAGGAACTTGCCATTAAAATTCTAAGAAGAGTTTTTGAGGAAACAGGGATTACTGCCACTTGCGGCATTGGCTCGAATCTTTTTTTGGCCAAGATTGCCATGGATATTCTTGCCAAAAAGGCTGCGCCCAATGAATTTGGCGTACGGATGGCCCGCCTTGATGAGCGTACATTTCGCCTTTTGCTCTGGAACCATGAACCGCTCTCGGATTTTTGGAGTATCGGTCCTGGAATTGAGAAAAGACTGCATAATATCGGGATCTATACCATGGGTGATATCGCACGCTGTGCCCTTACCCATGAGGCGCTGCTGTATAAGATTTTGGGAGTGCGTGCCGAGTTTATCATCGATCATGCCTTTGGTTTTGAACCCTGTACCATAGCGGATATCAAAAAAGTCACAAGAGTGCGTAAGAGCATCAGTGAGGGACAGGTTTTAAGCCGTTCTTATACCAAAGAAGAGGCCAGGGTAGTGATAGGGGAGATGGCAGAGCAGGTGTGTCTTAACCTTATGAAGGAAGAGGTACTCTGTCAGAAACTTGCAATTGATATTGGTTATGATAAAGATAATTTTTCAAAGCATGAGAATTTAATGCGGGCTAATACCCCTTTGGTGCAGGATGGATATGGACGAATTCTGCCAAAACCTTCCCACGGCACGGTGACTTTAGAAAAACCCAGTGCGCTCTACAATACCATTCGCAAGGCTATCTTCTCTTTATATGACCGCCTGACCGTGCAGGGCTTTCATATCCGTCGTCTGCGGGTTGTGGCCTTTGATCTTGTCAGGGCAGGAATAAATGCCGATGATGCCAAGTTAAAGGAGCCTTATCAGACTGATCTTTTTGCGGATGTGGAAGTAAAACGCGAGGATGAGGTTCAGCAGTTTCAAGAGCAGAAGGAACGTCGTGCTCAGGAGGCAGTTATGAAAATCAAGGCGCGATTCGGTAAAAATGCCATCCTTAAAGGGAATAATTTTGAACAGGGCGCGACGGCACGGGAACGCAACCGTCAGATTGGCGGACATAAGGCCTAATGGGTATTTTGGTGGAAGTCTGCTTAAAACAATATCTTGAGGTTGTCCGCATTCTAAAATCATAAACGTGATAATTGCAAAAAAAGTCATATACTGTAAGTAGAGAGCCCAAGGAGTACGTATGCTTACAGATAAAATTCGCGATAATCTTGAAAATACTTTAAAAAATGCCAATCTGGCACTTTTAGCAGATGAAAGCGGTGAATATCATTTCAGAAAGATGTTCACAAGGCGCAGTACTCCACGTGAGCTGCTCATATTAAACTACAGGTTTAATAAAAAGACCTCACTATATGCCGAAGGCTATCAGATGCTCTGCCAGTTTTATGGCACTTTTGATAAGGTAGCGTGTCTTGGACGCTGTGCTGATGATAGAAGTCCTTACAGTCCTCTTGAAAATAAAGAGTATCGTCTTGCCCATAACTATATTCTCCTGGCGCATGATAATTCCTATGTGCTATTGGGCTTTACCTCCTGCCAAAAATATAACGGTTTTTTCAGAATATATGAGGACGGGATGCTGCAGATGGGACAATCCACCGAGTCCCTTACTTTTGAAATTGGAGATATCGTCGAATCGGAATTTTTTGTGATACTAGAAGGAATAAGCCGCAGGAAACTACTGGAAAGATATGCCGCATTTATTGAAAAACATCATCCAAAACGCGGGAATTTAACCCCATTTATGGGATTTTCTACGGCCTATGCTTATTATGATAAGTTATCCTCAAAGGCCGTGTTAGAGGATGTTAAGACTCTAGGTCTGTTCCCTTCTCTATCTTATGTGCAGTTGGATGATGGCTATCAGAGTCATATGGGGGACTGGCTGTGTCCAAGCCATAAGTTTAGCGATGGACTGGCTCATGCATGTCAGCATATTCAAAAACTTGGGAAAAAAGTGGGACTGTGGCTTGCTCCATTTATCGTCAGTGGAGAGAGTGAACTTATCAAGGAGCATCCTGAATGGCTGCATACCGATATGGATGGGAATCTCGTTCCTGCAGGCTATCTGACCTACGGCGGCTGGCGTGATACACCATGGTATGTGCTCGATTTTGGTGTTCAGGAGGTAGTAGATCATGTCTTTTGTCTTTTTTCGACCTTAAAGTGTGACTACAGGATAGATTATTTTAAACTCGATGCTTTGTATTGGGGCGCGATGAAAGGCCTTTTATACCGTGGTCACGAAACTTCGGTGGAGCATTATCGCAGAGCGCTTGATACCATTCGCTGTGCGGTAGGTGAGGATGCCATTCTCGAGGGGATTAATGCGCCTTTATGGCCATCCTTAGGTCTTTTGGATATTATGCGTGTCGGGGATAATACCGAGAGGATGGATGAACGTATTGTTCACAAATGTAAAGAGAATTTCTCAAGACTGTGGATGCATCATAGGCTGTGGACAAATGATGCTGATGCCCTCTGTCTTAAGAGTCTTGAGGATAGAATCGTCACCTACGAGTCCTATAAAATGCAGTTAGCCTTAATGCTCGTGGTGGGAGGCCCGATCCTGCTCTCCGATCCGCTGTCCTTTTATACAGAGTATGACAGGGCTTTATTTGCAAAGATGCTTATGGTGATCAAAAATACCTTAAGTGTCGATTATGAACACTCATTTGAGAGTTTTACGCTTCACCTCAAAAATGGCTCAAGGATTTTTATTGAGTTTAATTTTACAAGAAGTCAGCAGGAAATCATCTTAAACAGCGGCGCCAAAGATTTCTTAAACGGCACAGTTTTAGGCTCAAAAGTGCTTTTAAAGCCAAATGATGTGTTAATTGCAGAGTATCGTTAAAGGCTCTATGGTACTAAAGGCAGGCTTACCGCTCTCTATGAGGGTGTACAGTCCTTCTAAGGCTGTAAGCGTGGTCTTGAGTCTGATCTCATCGCGGCTTCCTGAAAAATTAAAGCAGTAGCAGTAGTCGTTATTGTTATTTTTGTTTTTAAAAGCCATCCATACTGTACCCACAGGTTTTTGAGGACTGCCGCCCGTAGGTCCGGCAATACCGCTGACGGCTACCGCATAATCAGCAAGCGGGGCATTGTCAAGCGCTCCATTTGCCATCTCCCTTACAGTCTGTGCACTGACTGCCCCAAAGTTGTGAAGCGTCTCGGCACTAACCTTAAGACAGTGCATTTTGGCTTCGTTGGAGTAGGTGGTAAAGGCACAGTCGACATAGGCAGATGCACCGCCTGGCTGCACCAAAGCAGCACTGATAAGTCCGCCGGTTAGAGATTCGGCGGTGACTAAAGCGAAGGGCTTTTTTTTATAGAGAGTTAAAAAAAGTGCACTTTGTTTATGGATGCGGTTTTCAAGTTCAGAGTAGTTCATAATCTTTAACGTGGCCGGCGCAGACCGTTCTTGGATGCAATCCCATAGGCTTCACGTGCCTTAAGCGAGGCGACGTGACTTTGAGAAGTACTCTGTGGTTTAACTTTAGGGGGTTCTGCTGCTGGCTCGACTGTATTTCTATTAGAAGGTGCCACAGGAGTTTCAATAATCTTGGTATTCTCGGTGGATTTTACTTTGGCTGCACTTTCTGATTGCGGTAATTCATTTTTTTCAAGTTTTTCTGTGAGACGATGAACCTTGGCCAGCATTTCCACCTCATACTGTGGAATACCGGTTTTTTTAACCACTTCCTCAATGCTCATTCCTTCAGCAAGATAGCGTTTGGCTACAATGATAGGCTGATTTTCAGTGGTTTTGTCTTCAATTTCTTTTTTCTGCTGTTCTACTTTGACACTTAAATTGTCAAAAGAGGAATTGATCATCTTCTGTCTGTCTACCAGATCCTGCTGATTTGAGGAGAGGTACTGCAAGGAAAGATCGGAGGCCCTGATTTTGCGGTCAAGGTTTTCTATATTTTTGAGGTAATCCTCATTGCGGGTCTTGTTTTCAATGATTTCTTTGTCTAAAGCATTTTTTAACTTTTGATTTTCCAAAGTTAGTTTTTTGATGCGTCTGCTTAGGGTTAGAAAAAAGATAAGCATAAGCGTCAGGATAAATACCGCTACTGCCATGACTAGGATCAGACTGACATCAAGGTAGGACTGCATATACTCTCTTATTTCTATGTCACAAGTTAAAAATAAACACTAAAAAATTCCTTTAAGATTATACAACAATCATTTTAAAAATCATTCCTTTGTAGTGGTGTTTTTATGCGCCATGGAGCAAAAAAACATTTTTTGCTGACACTGGGAATTTTATTTTCATAAAACGATGAGTTTTAATCAGCAGACGGGTGCTGTCAACTAATGTTCTTTTGTATTCAAAATCATAGATTTTGACTTAATAGCCCTTTTCGCAATTTTGAGGACAATTTGCCTATCACATTTTAATCCGTAGTTCCCGCTAGTTAATTCTAACTACAGTAAACATCAAATGATTTAAAGTCTTTAATGTTTACTGGTTTTTGTTAGAATTAATTTTGATATTTCTGTAAAGATTAACTTTATTGTGGTTAGAATATGATTCTCACCACGGTAATCACAATGTTTATAATTTTTCAAGACAAGAAAGACGCTACATATGCTGTTTTGTTAATGTTCCTTGTCTGCAAGATTGCCCAGGGAGATAATCTCACAGGATTTTTTGGCAAAACCAATACCGATGCCATAGACTTTTTTATAGTGTTTTCCTACGAATTCTTCGGCATAATTCTTTGTGAGGATCTGTGCGGTGGCCTCCTGTGCGGCGTTAATACATTTATCAAGACTCTCGGCTTTTTTAAGTTCTA